>JANMHL010000323.1:0-3747 GCA_031375125.1 Novosphingobium sp.
GGTGACCCGCTTGGCCGCCAGCGGCACATAGGGCAGCCGCACCCCGGCGTGGATCGTGAAGTAATCGACGCCCTGTTCGGCCTGCTCGATCAGGGTATCGCGGAACACTTCCCAGGTCAGGTCCTCGGCCACGCCGCCGACTTTTTCCAGCGCTTGATAGATCGGCACGGTGCCAATCGGCACAGGGCTGTTGCGGACGATCCATTCGCGGGTGTCGTGAATGTTGCGCCCGGTGGAAAGGTCCATCACGGTGTCGGCGCCCCAGCGGATCGACCAGACCATCTTGTCGACTTCATTGGCGACATCGCTGGCGACCGCGCTGTTGCCAATGTTGGCGTTGATCTTGACCAGGAAGTTGCGGCCGATTGCCATCGGTTCGCATTCGGGGTGGTTGACGTTTGATGGGATGATTGCGCGGCCCCGGGCCACTTCATCGCGAACGAATTCGGGCGTGACATAGTCCGGGATCGCCGCGCCAAAGCTTTCGCCATCGCGGACATAGGCGGCGAGGCGTTCGCGGCCGAGGTTTTCGCGGGTGGCGACATATTCCATCTCGGGCGTGATGATCCCGCGGCGGGCGTAATACATCTGGCTGAGGTTCGCGCCGGGCTTGCCCCGCAGCACGGTTTTGCGCACGTTGGGGAACGCGGGGACGCCGCCGCTGCGATCGGGGCCGAGCTGGCCGTTGTCCTCTGGCTTGACCTCGCGCTGGGCCACTTCCTCGACATCGCCGCGCGCCAATTGCCAGGCGCGGCGCAGTTCGGGCAGGCCGGCCGCAATGTCGATCGTGACGGCGGGATCGGTATAGGGCCCGCTGGTGTCATAGACCCGCACCGGTGCTTCGCCGCTCGACGGATCGAGGTGAATCTCACGCATCGCCACGCCGAGCGGGCCGACGTGGATTTTTTTCGATCCGCGAATCGGGCCAGTCGTGACGCCGATTTCGAGCTTGCTGTTGATGTCTGCCATAGATGCTCCAATGGGCGGAGCGGGAGCATTGGCGGGCCTGAAAATCGCTGACCAGCCACTCCCTCCGCCCGTGCTAACGGGTTCAGGTTCAACGGGTCGGGCTGCGTTACCAGCCCCTCTCAGTCACACGACTCCCCGGGGTTGAAGCCTTTCTAGAGCCATGCTGCGGGACGGGCAAGGTTATTGGGTCAGGATATAGAGCGCCACCGCGATCACCAGCACGGCGAACAGTCGCCGGGCCAGCTGCGCCCGGCTTTCCAGCCGCTTGGCTAGCGGCAGTGCCACCAAAGTTCCGATCAGGCCGCCGCCGACCAGGGCCCCGAACAAGGGCCAGACCAGCTGGCCCGACAGCGCATAGCTGGCGCTGGTGGCGCTGCCGAACAAGGCGACCGAAACCAGCGAACTGGCTCCGGCATTGGCCAAGGTCATGCCGGTCGAGGCCATCAGCCCCGGCGCGATCAGGAATCCGCCGCCGATCCCGAAGAACCCAGCCGCCAGCCCGGTGATCAGGCCGACGGGCGCGAGTTTCAGCACCATCGGTCCGGTCAAGTGGACTGCCGGATCGCCCTCATTCTTGCGCGGCACGATCATCGAGATCGCAATGGCGATCATCGCAAACGCGAACCAGCCAAGCAGGGCGGCGCCATCAACCTGCTTGGCGAGCTGCGCGCCCACCAAGGCCCCGGCAAGGCCCGCGATACCGAAAACTGTGGCACAGGGCCACTTGACGCGGCCCGCGCGGGCTTGTCCGGCGAGGCCCGCGGCGGCGTTGACCGCGACGGCTGCGGCCGAAGTGCCGATCGCAGCGTGCACCTCTGTGAGGCCAACGACATAGATCAGCCACGGCGTTGCCAGCACCGATCCGCCGCCGCCGAACAACGTCAGTAGCAGTCCAATCAGGGCCCCGCCCAGAGCGGCCAGCAGGAGTGGTTCCAGCCCCATTGAATCAGGCCGCGCTCGTTCGATTCCACGGTGCCAGCATCAGCAGCCGGGCCATTCCGCAAAAGCCGCTCACCCCGGCGAAGCTAAGCCCCGCGCCAACGAAACCGGCCAGACCAAACCACGCGGGGCTGACCAGAAAGCCGAGCGCCACGCCAAGCAGTACCAGCGACCCTGCTGCGATCTGGACCTGCCGCATGATCTCCAGTGGCGCGTTGGCGTCGTTCTCAACCGGCAGACCGGCGCTTTGCCAGGCGTTGATCCCGCCATCAAGGACATAGGCATCGCCTGCAACGCGGGCTGCCAATCGGTCACAGGCCCCGCCAGTACGCGCCCCCGAACGGCAAGTGAAGATTACGTCGGCAGCCGGGTCGATGGTCAAATGAGCCTTTTCCCACTGCGAGAGCGGTTGCAATTGCGCGCCTCTAATCCGGACGCGGGCGAACTCGTCAGCCTCGCGAATATCGACCAGCACAGCGCGCCCCGCGCTCAGCCGCGCGTGCACTTCTGCGGGTGAAAGTCTGTGGAGGGTCGCGGTCATGCTTCGGTCCTCAATTCAGGGGGGCAATAGAGTTCCGCCAAGGTCTGGATCACTCGCAGCGCGGCGTGGTCGACGATCCGGTAATGGATCGATTGGGCCTGCCGCCGGGTGGCGACGATCCCCTGTTCACGCAGCATTGCCAGATGTTGCGACAGGGCGGATTGCGACAGGTCAATGCGCCGCTGAATTTCTCCGACAGAGAGTTCGCCATCGGCCAACTGACATAGGATCATCAGCCGCTTTTCATTGCCCAGCACGCGCAGCAAATCGGCGGCGCGTCCGGCACTTGTCGCAAACAGGGCGGGATCGAAACGGGTCAGGTCAAACATGGGTTGCAATATATAACTTGATTCTAAATTAGCAAGACCTAATATAAAGCGCAAGGAGACACTCCATGACCCTATCACCAAGCGTCCGCGGTTTTTTCGATCCTGCCACGTCGACCGCCAGCTATGTTGTCCACGATCCCGCCACGCGGAAAGCGGCAATTATCGATCCGGTGCTCGACTTTACCCCGCGCAATGCCCGCACCTCAACCAAATCGGCCGATGCGCTACTGGCCTTTATTGAGGAGCAGAACCTCGATCTGGTCTGGCTGCTGGAAACTCACGCCCATGCTGACCATCTTTCGGCCGCGCATTACTTGCGCGAACAAACCGGCGCTCCGGTCGCTATTGGCGCGGCGATCACCCAGGTCCAGCAGACCTTTGCGCCCATGTTTGAGGCTGATGACGTTGTGCCGGATGGCAGCCAGTTCGACCGGCTGGTGCACGAAGGCGACGTGCTGCCGCTGGGCGCGCTGGAAATTGGCGTGCTCCACACCCCCGGCCACACCCCGGCCTGCGTCACCTATCTGATCGGCGATGCGGCCTTTGTCGGCGATACGCTGTTCATGCCCGACTATGGCACCGCGCGAAGCGATTTCCCCGGCGGCAGCGCCGAGACGCTCTATGGCTCAATCCAGAAAATACTAGCTCTGCCCGGCGAAACCCGGATGTTTGTCGGCCATGACTACTTGCCCGAGGGGCGCAGCGATTACGCTTTCGAAAGCACCGTGGCCGAACAGAAGCGACGCAATGTTCATATCGGCGCTGGCCGCAGCATGGACGATTTTATCGCGCTGCGGCAGGCCCGTGATGCAAGCCTTGGCATGCCACGGCTGATCATTCCGTCATTGCAGGTGAATATGCGGGCGGGCCATATGCCAGACCCGGCCGTTGATGGGCGAACCTACCTGAAAGTGCCAATAAATGGGCTGTAGCTGATCTTTGAGCACCAGAATGCTTGTGATAATCGAA
>JANMHL010000346.1:0-2939 GCA_031375125.1 Novosphingobium sp.
TCGCGGTTGTTCGCGAGGGCTGGATGCGCGCCAGCGCGGCGGATATCACTAGGGCATCAGCCTTGCCGGCATCAACCCGCGCAGGGCATTGCCGATCAGAAACCCGTCCTTCAGATCGTCCAGCGACAGCTCCGCTTCAACCGCGCGGGCACCGTCAATCAGCGACTGGCGCAGCACGCCGGGCAGCAGCCCCAGCCGCGCGGGCGGGGTCAGCAAGCGGCCGTCATGCTCGACAAACAGGCTGGTAAAGCAGCCTTCGGTCAGCAGGCCATCATCGCGGATAAACAGCGCTTCGTCGGCGCCGGCCGCTTTGGCCGCGGCCAGCCCGGCCTCGTAAAACCCGCGGTCGCTGCTCTTGTGCCGCAGCCGCCAGTCACCCGGATCGACCGGCAGTGGCAACACGATACAGCGCAGCGGCCGGTCCAGCACCTCGGGCAGCGGGCTAAGTTCGAGCGCATAGGCCCCGCTGCGCGAAACCACCAACCGTAGCCGCGCGGGCGCATCGGCTTCAAAACACAGCGCCTGGATCGCGTTGCGGACCGCGTGGCGATCAAACGCATAGCCCAGTTCCGCCGCGCTGGCCTTGATCCGCTCCAGATGCAGTTCGAGCAATTCCGCGCCATCATCCGGGGTAAAGCGCATCGTTTCGATCAAATCAGCTCCGCCCGCCCGCAGCCGCACGAACCCGCCCTTGATCAGGGCTTCGCGCCATTCGTCGATGGGTTCGCTATCGGCCACGATTGCGCCGCCGACGCCCAGCACCGCGCGGCCCCGCCCGTTCTCTCCCGGGGTCAAGCGGAGCGTGCGGATCGCGACGTTGAAGGCGGCGTCACCGCTGGCGTCGATCCGGCCAATCGCGCCGCAATAAGGCCCGCGCGCATCGCGTTCAACCTGATCGATCAGTTCCATCGCGCGGATCTTGGGCGCGCCGGTGATCGAACCGCACGGGAACAGCGCGCGGACCATATCGACCGCGCCCTTCCCGGCCAGCAACTGCGCGCGGACAGTGGTGGTCATGGTGTGGAGCGTGGGATAGCTCTCAACCGCGAACGGCTTTTCAACCCGAACACTGCCCGCCTCGGCCACCCGGCTCAGATCATTACGGAGCAGATCGACGATCATCAGGTTTTCGGCGCGGTCTTTTTCCGAAGCGGCCAGTTCGGCAACCAGCGCTTCATCTTCGGCCTGATCCTGTCCGCGCGGGCGGGTGCCCTTCATCGGTTTGACCAGTGCCGCGCCATCACGCTCGGCAAAGAACAGTTCGGGCGAACACGACAGCAACCAGTGGCTGCCATCGAACACCACCCCGCCGTAACCCGCCCCCGCCGCCGGACGCAGCGCGGCATAAAGCGCCAGCGGATCACCCCGGAACGATCCCGCCAGCGGAAAAGTCAGGTTGGCCTGATAGATATCGCCCGCCGAAATGGCGTCTTGTAGTGCGGTGAAAGCGGCGGTGTAGCCGCCGGGGGACAGCTGCGGTTCAAGCGGGCCAATCTGGGCAATTCCGGGCTGAGCCTCAGCCGCCAGCCAAGCGGGGACAGCTTCGGCGGCAATCGCTTCATGGCCTTCGAAGGCCCCGAACCACACCAGTGGTCCCATCGCGCCGCTACGGGCATCGGCCAGCGGCGCCAGCCGATCCTCCAGCGCCAGCCCGGCCTCATAGGCCAGATAGCCGACCAGATCGAAGCCTTGCTGGCGCAGCGCGTCGATCCGCTCCAATGCCGGCCCAACTTCGGCGGCGCGGCGGGCAACGATAACCTCTTTGGCCCCGCGATAGAGCCGCGCGGCACTAGCGCCGTGGGGGCGGGCATCGTCGAGCAGGATGAACGGTTCGGTCATATTCGGGGCGCTTCTAGCCGGGGATTGCGCCGCTGGCAAAACGCCTGCGCAAAAAGCCACTCGCGCTGACGGCTAGGTCGTTCTATCTGGGGGCAAAGTAGATTTCCAGACCCGGAGCAGCAGCGCACATGGATGACATTTTTATCGGCCTTGGCGCCAACGGTGAACGGCAGACCCTCAAGCTCAGCCGGGCCAATCGCCACGGCCTGATCGCAGGCGCGACCGGCACCGGCAAAACTGTGACCCTGCAGACGCTGGCCGAGCAATTTTCGGCCGCCGGGGTGCCGGTGTTCATGGCCGACGTGAAAGGCGATCTGGCCGGGATTTCGATGGCCGGCAGCCACGATTTCAAGCACGCCGACAAGATCGAAAGCCGGGCCAAGGAATTGGGGCTCGATCCGTTTGAATACCACGATAACCCGGCGGTGTTCTGGGATCTCTATGGGGAAAGCGGTCACCCGATCCGCACCACCATTTCGGAAATGGGCCCGCTGCTGCTCAGCCGCCTGATGGGGCTGAACGAAACGCAGGAAGGCGTGCTGTCGATTGCGTTCAAATGGGCCGACGACAACGGCCTGTTGCTGCTCGATCTGGCCGATTTGCAGCAGACCCTGATCGCCTGCGCTGAACAGGCCAGCGAGCTTGCCACCACTTATGGCAACATTTCACGGGCCAGCGTCGGGACGATCCAGCGGCAATTGCTGGCCTTTGAAAGCCAGGGCGCCGACCGGTTCTTTGGCGAACCGGCCTTTGAAATCAACGATCTGATCCGTTGCGATGAAACCGGAAAAGGCATCATCAACGTGCTCGCCGCCGACAAGTTGATGCAGAGCCCCAAGCTGTACGCCACCTTCCTGCTGTGGCTGCTGGCCGAATTGTTTGCGGCGCTGCCCGAAGTGGGCGATCCCGAAAAGCCCAAGCTGGTGTTCTTCTTTGACGAAGCCCACCTGTTGTTCGAGGATGCCCCGCAGGCGCTGTTCGACAAGGTTGAACAGGTGGTCCGGCTGATCCGTTCAAAGGGCGTCGGGGTCTATTTCATCAGCCAGAACCCGATTGATATCCCGGAAAAGATCGCCGGGCAGCTTGGTAACCGGATCCAG
>JANMHL010000353.1:0-1817 GCA_031375125.1 Novosphingobium sp.
CGCGGACCGAGTACCAGCCTTCGTAGCGATCAAGGTAGAGGTCACCGGCTGCTTCCATCCGCCGCCACAGTTCCTGGCTGGCCAGATGGTGGCGCGACTCTGTCGTGCGTTGGAACACGTCATAGGACACATTCAGAGCGCCGCACATATCAATGAAATACTGCGACATTTCTTCGGCCAATTCAGCCGGTGTCTGGCCCAGTTCGCGCGCCTTTTGGGCCATTTTTAGGCCGTGCTCATCGGTCCCGGTTTGGAACCGGACATCCTTGCCCTGCTGCCGCTGAAACCGCGCAATGACGTCGGCCGCAATCGCCTCATAGGCATGGCCGATGTGCGGGCGTCCGTTGGGATAGGAAATCGCGGTGGTGATGTAATAGGGTTCGGCCATGGCCGGGCACTGACTTTCGCTAACGAGGGCTAAGCTGTCTCTCTAGGCATGGCGAGCGAGGCCAGCAAGGCTCCGATTTCCATCGCGGCTAGCGCCGGATCGAAGTTGTAGGTTGGCATCTGCCCAGCCAGCCGGACCAGCTCGCCGTGTACGGTGATAATCCGTTGGTTTTGTTCGCCGTTTACTTTCCCAAGTTCCGCTGCGACGACGGCCCGGGCGAGGTCAACCGCGGCTTGCTGGCGTTCGCGGGTCGGGCGGGCGCCGATCTCGTCAGCCAAGGCGCCGCGCAGCGTGAAATGGTCGTCGCCTTCTGCGATCAGGCGGACCATGACCTGGTGCAATTTCCCGAGGTTTTGCTCAACGAAATCAAGCGCTGCGCCGGGCGATCCTTCGGCGGCGGCGATCGCGGCGGCGCGCGCCGGGGCGTCGGCTTGCGGGGCTGAATCGCGCAGAATTCGGTCGATTTCGGTACTTTCCAACGGGGCGAACCGAAGCATCCGGCAGCGCGAACGGATTGTTGGCAGCAGCCGACCGGCGCGGTGGCTGACCAGCAGAAAGAACGTTCCTGAGGGCGGCTCTTCCAGTGCTTTCAGCAAGGCATTGGCGGCGCTGCGTTCCAGGTCATCGGCCGGATCAATGATCACAACTC
Organism: Novosphingobium sp.; assembly: GCA_031375125.1. Lineage (GTDB taxonomy): Bacteria > Pseudomonadota > Alphaproteobacteria > Sphingomonadales > Sphingomonadaceae > Novosphingobium. The sequence continues at coordinate 1,038 of JANMHL010000353.1, forward strand.
GGCGGCTGCCGAGGGTTGGGCGGGTGTGGAGGCGTTGGGTGAGTTGGCGGATCTCGTCGATCGGGATTGAGCGCTTGCGGCGGTAGTCTCCGCCATCCTCGCGCTTCTTGGCTTCTTCTTTGTTTTCAGGGGGATGCTCCGGGATCAGAATGTCGGGATGCATCTCTACTGGTGGTTGCGGCAGGCCGGGTTCGGCGACCAACGCGGCGGCGGCGGCGCGGGCAAACGCACCCTTACCAAGTCCTTCTAAGCCACTGAGAATCCACGCATGATGCATCCGCGGACTGGCCATTGCACTGCGCCATTCATGCCATGCGGCATCATGGCCGACAAACGGGGTCACAGGGCACCTAACAGCGGCACGAGCGCGCGCAGCACCGCTTCAAACACGCGGTCAGCAACCGGGTTTCCGTCGATCCGCGCAAACCGCGCCGGTTCGGCATCGGCCAAGGCGGCAAAGGCCGCGGCAACCTTGGCGTGATAGCCCGAATCGCGTCCGCCAATCCGGTCCGCGACGCCCAAATCGCGCGCAGCAGCGCGGGCGCTGGCAACGTCAGCAGACACTTCGATCAGCAGCGTCAGGTCGGGCAGCAGACCGCGGCTGCCAATCCGGTGCAAATCGAGCACTTCGGCATCGGACAAGCCGCCGCCGCCGCCCTGATAGGCCCGGCTCGAATCGACAAACCGGTCACAAATCACCCATTGCCCGGCGTCCAGCGCGGGCCGGATCAAGCGTTCGACATGATCGGACCGCGCCGCGGCGAACAGCAGCGCTTCGGC
>JANMHL010000374.1:0-2522 GCA_031375125.1 Novosphingobium sp.
AAATCTCGGGATTACCATTCCATGCGCCTGACCGATTGCCACAACATCGACGATTTCCGCAGCCTCGCCAAGCAGCGGCTGCCTTGGCCGGTGTTCGATTATATCGATGGCGCCGCCGACGATGAACTGACCAAGACCCGCAACACGGCGTCCTATGCCGACTGCGATCTGGTTCCCGATGTGCTGGCCGGGGTAGGCGAAATCGACACCAGCTGCACGATCCTGGGCCGCAAGAGCGCGCTGCCGCTGGTCCTCTCCCCCACGGCCCTGCAACGCGTGTTCCACTGGCAGGGTGAGCGCGCCGTGGCCCGCGCGGCGGAGAAGTTCGGGCTGTGGTTCGGCATTTCCAGCCTGGCGACGGTTTCGATCGAGGAAGTGGGCGCGATGACCGCCAGCCCCAAGCTGTTCCAGTTCTATTACCACAAGGACCGCGGGCTCAACCGCTCAATGATCGAGCGCTGTCAGGCCGCCAAATTTGATGCCATCGCGCTGACGGTCGACACCATCGTATCGGGCAAGCGCGAACGCTGCGCCCGCTCTGGCTTTACCTCGCCGCCCAAGTTCACCGCTTCATCGGCGCTGTCCTATGCAATAAAGCCGCGCTGGGCGCTCGATTATGTCTTTCGTGAAAAGTTCTCGCTGCCCAACCTCGACAGCCATGTCCGTGAGGGCACCGGCGAAGCGGTTTCGATTGCCAGCTATTTCAACACCATGCTCGATCAGTCGATGGACTGGAAAATGGCCGAACAATTGCGCGATGACTGGGGCGGCAAGTTCGCGCTGAAAGGCGTGATGAGCGTCGCCGATGCCCGCCGCGCCGCCGATATGGGGATCGACGCGATTATGCTGTCCAACCACGGTGGGCGGCAATTGGACGGTGCCCGCGCCCCGTTCGACCAACTCCCCGCAATAGTCGATGCGGTCGGCGGGCGGATCGAAATCATCTGCGACGGCGGCGTGCGGCGCGGCACTCACGCGCTGAAAAGCGTCTGCGCCGGGGCCACGGCAGCCTCCGGTGGGCGGCTCTATCTCTATGCCCTCGCCGCTGCCGGGCAGGACGGCGTGGAGCGAGCGATTGCGATCCTGAAGGACGAAATCGAACGCGGGATGAAGCTGATGGGGGTGAAGTCAATCGCCGAACTAACGCGGGACCGGCTGGTCTGGCGATAGGGTTGAAGGCGGTACCAATATTTGGTATTGAAGCGCCATGGCCAAGAAGAACACTTCAATCGCCCTTAGCGAACGCTGGATGGACTACACCCGCGCCCAGGTGGCGGCAGGCGAATTTGACTCGACCAGCGAAGTGATCCGCGACGCGCTGCGCCTGCATGAAGAGCGCGCCATGTTCAAATCGAAGCTGCTCGAGGCGATCGATGCAGGGCTGGCCAGTCCGGTCGATGAAGAGTTCGATATCGACCGCTGGTACGACAGCGAATTTCCGGCGCAGTGATGGGCCTGATGTTCCGCGCAGCTGCTGCGGCAGACATGCGCCGTGTTGCGCGCGAAACCCGCAGTGCCTGGGGTGAGGCACAAGCCACGCTCTATTCCGCCAAACTGCGCGACGACATCAAATCCCTGCGCGAATTCCCGCTGCGCTTCCCCGAATACCAACCCCGCCCCGGCCTGCGCCGGATGAACAGCGGACGTCACGCGGTGTTTTATCTGGTGTTTGAGGATCGGGTTGAGATCGTGGCGGTGATCCACGTGGCGAGCGATTTTGAGCGGTGGCTGTGAGTTGGGACGCTGGCCGTCCCTCCAATTCGTCACCCTGAACTTGTTTCAGGGCCCATCGTGCCTTTGGCCCAGCACCCAAATCGCTAACCAAACCGCGCGGCCAAGCTTGCCAACTGCCGCTTTGGGTTATGCCGATAAATGGACCCTCAAACGAGTTCAGTTTGACGGGGTTTGGGGGTCAAGTAAGCTGTCACCGTAAACCGGCAAATACTAAAACGAGCAAATTTTGACATCTCCCCAAATCTATTCGACAAGACTACGAATTCGTTGAATTGAGGAAAACTCGAATGCTGTCAGGCATGATTCTAGGCGGTGCACTCGGCGCAATCGGTGGTTTAGTCGGTTTCGGTCTAGCGAGTATTTTTGCAAAGGTCAGTGGCTCGGAAGAAATCTCCCGATGGCCGTCGGTAATCGGTGTCGCACTGGCGCTTACGCTTTCGCATCCATTGAACGAGTGGATAAATAGACCAACTGCCGAAGGCATCCTCGAGGATTTGGAAAAAAATGAACCATTTTACATTGAGCTTCGGAAAAATTATCCTGAAGTTTATTCCGAAATAAGTAAAACAATTTCAGAATCGATCGAACGGGGAAATTTGACCTCTGCAAAGGACGGAATTCGTTCGATTGTTTTTCCAATTATTTCTCGGGAAATTCCGAACGCTTCTGATGACACTCTTTTTGTATTTGCACTTCTAGTTCGCGATCAAGCTCTAGCGCTTGCAGACGAGCATCCTGAGCAGTGTGTTGCTTTGTTCATTTCTGGGAGGTATGCGCGCCATCACCTG
>JANMHL010000417.1:0-5557 GCA_031375125.1 Novosphingobium sp.
GCGCGGGCGGTGGCGGCACCAAGGCCGGATGCGCCGCCAGTAACGACGGCGGCAACAGTGTTGTCGAGGATCATTTCAAACTACTCCCTTAAATCTCAAACCATTTCGACAGCCGGGTTGAGCTTTGCTCAAACCATCTCAACAATTGTGTCGTTGGCGACACCGCCGCCTTCGCACATTGTCTGCAAACCATATTTGCCGCCGCGCGCCTTCAGCGCATGAAGCAGCGTCGCCATCAGCTTGGTGCCCGATGCGCCCAGCGGATGGCCCAGTGCAATCGCGCCGCCGTTGACATTCAGCCGCGCGGGATCGGCACCAAGGTGCTTGAGCCAGGCCATCGGCACCGGCGCAAACGCCTCGTTCACTTCGTACAGATCAATATCGCCGATCTTCAGCCCAGACCGCGCCAGCGCCTTGTCGGTCGCGAACAGCGGTTCTTCCAGCATGATGACGGGATCACCGGCAGTGACGGTCAGCGTGTGGACCCGGGCCAGCGGGGTCAGGTTATAACGCTTCAGCGCCGCTTCTGAAACGACCAGCGCCGCCGACGATCCATCGCAGATCTGGCTGGAGCTGGCGGCGGTCAGCGTGCCGCCTTCGGCCAGCAGCTTGACGCCCGAAATCGATTCCAACGTCGCATCGAAGCGGATGCCTTCGTCCTGAGTGTGCCAGCCTGCCCCTTCGGCAGTTTCGATCGCAATCGGCACGATCTCATCCTTGAACGCCCCGGCATTCACCGCGGCAATCGCCTTCAGGTGGCTGTTATAGGCGAATTCATCGAGCTGATCTTTGGTGAAGCCATGCTTCTTGACGATCATCTCGGCGCCCATGAACTGCGACCAAGTGACGCCGGGGAACTTTTCCTCAAGCCCCGGCGACTTGTAGTTGCCCAGACCCTCTTTCATATGAAAGATTGCTGTCGAGCCCATCGGCACGCGGGTCATGCTTTCGATGCCAGCGGCGATCACCACGTCCTGCGTCCCGCTCATCACCGCTTGCGCGGCAAACTGGATTGCTTGCTGCGATGAACCGCACTGGCGGTCAATCGTCACCGCCGGGGTCGATTGCGGCAGAAGCTGTGAGGCCAGCACGGCATTGCGGCCGACTTGCCCGGCCTGCTGTCCGCCCTGGCTGACGCAGCCCATGATCACGTCTTCGATCGCGGACGGATCAACTCCGGTGCCTTTGACCAAAGCATCAAGCGTCGCCGCCGCCAGATCGACTGGGTGGACCCCAGCCAGCCGTCCGCCGCGCCGCCCGCCGGCTGTCCGCACTGCATCGACAATATAAGCCGCCGCCATGATCTTCAATTCCTTCTACTGACTCGATTTAATCGAACGGTTAAAGGGGTGCAGTGTCAGCGTCAAGCGCCGCTGCGGGCCTGTGGCAAAATCACCACAAGCCCCGGCGAAATGTTGCGCAGCTGTTTTCGACAATTGCCACGCCGCGACACTTACCGCAGGAAGCGAGAATCGGTCCTCATAACGGGGCCATTAGGGTCATGGCGCAATCCAGCCATCCATAAGCAAGTCTGTTTATTCCCGAATACGGGGACGAGGACCAAGGGGCAAAACAATGAAATCCTTCCGTAAGTCTGCCTTCTCTACCACCACCTGCCTGGCCACCGCCGCGATCATCGCGTTCGGCTCCAGCACGGCCGCTCAGGCGCAAGACGCTGCTCCGGCTGATTCTGCTGCAGCCTGCGCTGACGCCAATGACAACGGTGTGTGTGACAAAGACGAAAAGAGCGACATCGTCGTCGTCGGCACCGGTTCGCGCCTGTCGCGCCCAACTCTGTCTTCGCCGGTTCCGCTGACCTCGGTCAGCGTTGGTGAACTCACCGATACCGCTGACATTTCGCTGGGTGATGCGCTGAACGACCTTCCGTCGCTGCGCTCGACCTACAGCCAAGGCAACTCGACCCGCTTCATCGGCACCGCTGGCCTCAACCTGCTCGATCTTCGCGGTCTGGGCATCTCGCGCACACTGGTGCTCGTCAATGGTAAGCGTCACATCACCGCATCGCCGGGCGACTATCTGGTTGACGTCAACACCATCCCGGTCGACCTGCTTGAGCGCGTTGACGTGGTAACCGGCGGCAACTCGGCTGTTTACGGTTCGGACGCCGTCGCTGGCGTGGTCAACTTCGTGATGAAGCGCAATTTTGAAGGCTTCACCGTTCGCGGTCAGGGCGCCATCACCAGCCATGGGGATCGCGGCACCTATTTCCTTTCCGCAACCTGGGGTAAGAATTTCGCCGATGGCCGCGGCAACATCGCGGTTTCGGGTGAATATGCCCGCACCAACCCGCTGTATTTCCGGGATCGCGACGATATCTCGGGCGCCTTCTCGGGCCGCTGCCAGATCAACCAGATTGAACCCACCGGCGCCGAAGAAGTTCGCGGCACCGACGGCATTTTTGACCGCGCCTTCGTTTGCGGCGTGCGCAACGGTTCGATCAGCGATGGCGGCACCATCCAAGGGCTCGGTAACGGCGTCTTCGTTCGCTTTAACGATGCCGGAACGCTGTACACCGACACGCCGACCCGCTTTTTCGGGACTTTCTCCGGCAACAACGTCGGCGGCAACGGTTCGACCCTGCGCAACACCGGGATCATGGCACCGGGGCTGGACCGTTACAGCGTCAACCTGCTGTCACACTACGACTTCAGCGATGCCCTGCGGGTCTCGGTCGAAGCCAAGTATGTACGCGTGACCGCCAACCAGGAAGGTCAGCCAACCTTCATGGCTTCGGCCACTTTCAACCCAACCTGGTATTGCGATAACGGCTTCCTCGGCGCTGCCAACCTGACGACCCTGCAAGGCCTTGGTCGTTGCTCTGCTGGCGCAACCAACACGCAGGCGTTTCCGCTCAGCCGCTTCAACGTCGATCTGGGCGGACGCGGTGAGCAGCACAAGCGCGAGACCTATCGGATCGTGACGACCTTTGACGGCACGTTCAACGATGACTGGAAGTACGAACTGTCGTTCAACTATGGTGAACTGCGCACCGATATGTTCGCCACCAACGTGCTGCGGGTAAAGAATGATGCCGGCACTGCCCCCGACGGACTTGGCCTGGCGGTTGACGCCGTGCTGGCTCCGGTTGGTTACACCGGCACCAACTTCGCGCTGAACTCGGCTGGGCAGAAGGTTATTTGCCGGGTCAACTTCACCACGATTACACGTCCGGATTGCGTTCCGATCAACCTGTTTGGTCAGAACCAGTACTCTCCTGCCGCCAAGGCATTCGTCAACGGCACCGCCCAGCGGACTGAAAAAGCCACCCAGTTCGTGGCGGCGTTCAACATCGCTGGTGATTTCTCGCAGCTGTTCGAACTGCCGGGCGGCCCGATCGGGTTCGTTCTCGGCACCGAGTATCGCGAGGAAACCGCGTTCAGTGATTACGACACGGCTTCAAAGAATGGCGCATTCTTCTTCAACCGCTTTGCCACCTTCGCTCCGCCGAAGTTCACGGTGAAGGAAGCCTACGGCGAAATCGATCTTCCGCTGCTGAAGGATCTGCCGTTTGCCAAGGAGCTTTCGGTTCGTGGTGCAGGCCGGGTTTCGGACTACAACACCAACACCGGGACCGTCTGGGCCTGGAACGTCGATGCCATCTGGGCACCGATCGAAGATGTCCGCTTCCGCGCCGCTTACGCTACTTCGGTGCGTGCCCCGACGCAGAGCGATCTGTACTTCCCGCAGACCCAGAGCTTCGCGTTCCTTGCCGATCCGTGCGATAGCAACAACATCACGGGCGGCCCGAACCGTGCAGCAAACTGCGCCGCTGCCGGGGTTCCTACCACCTACAACGCTGCGATGACCACGCCTTGCTCGACCACTGCCTTTACCGGCACCCCGGGCGTTACCCCGTGGCGGAACTGCACCGCGCTGACCAGCTCGACCGGGTTCGTTCAAGGCGGTAACCCGACCTTGGTGGCCGAAAAGGGCAAGTCGCTGACCATCGGCATGGTGGTTGAACCCCGGATGATCCCGGGCCTCAGCGTCACGATCGATTACTACAAGATCGAAGTCACCAGCCTGATCGCAGCACTGGGCGCCCAGACCATCGTCAACCTGTGCTATGACGATGCCGGCGGGATCACCAATCCGTTCTGCTCTACTGTCAATCGCGATCCGGCCACCGGCCTGTTCGTGCAGCCAGCAGTGATCTCGGGCGGGGTTAACTTTGCCAAGCAGAAGACCGAAGGGTTCGACGTCGATATCTCTTATCGCAAGACCTTCGACAACGGTCACAAGGTTACGATCCGTGGGATCGCCACCCGGGTGACGTTGCTTGACAACTATGTCGATCCGACCCGTCCTGACCTGCCTAACCGGCAGCTGGGCGAGCTGGGGGATCCAACCTGGGCGGCCAACTTCTCGGTCAACTATGACTTCGGTCCAGTCGATATCACCTACTCGGCCAAGTACACCGGCAAGCAGGCGATTGCCGCTTGGGAAGCTCAGCACTCGTACACGGGTCTGTGCCCAACCACCGGCATCACCGGTGTCTCTGGCCGGACCTGCACCGCGGGTCAGCTGGCGATCCTCGATCCGGCTAACCTGGATGACAACGAATACGTCTACTATCCAGGCGTGATCTATCACAACATCCGCGTGAACTTCCAAACCGAAGACAAGAAGTACAGCTTCTACGTCGGTGCGGATAACTTCATGAACAAGAAGCCGCCGTTCGGCCTGCTCGGCACCGCCGGTGGCGATCCGTACGATACTTACGGTTCGTTCTTCTACGCAGGCTTCAAGGCCAACTTCTAAGGCCTTAGGCGCAAGCCAAACAAAAAGGGCGGTGTGGGAAACCACACCGCCCTTTTTTGTATCTATGATCCTCCCCCTTTGGGGGAGGTGGCAGCCCGGAGGGCTGACGGTGGGGGCACTTTGGGAAAAGCCCGCTCCGCCTCGCTTCGCTCGGCACCTCCCCCAAAGGGGGAGGATTGAAAGAATCAGCTAACCACCATCACCAGCGCGCCATCGCCCTCATCAATCTTGACGGTCGAACCATCGGGCACTTCCCCGCCCAGCAGCTTCTCTGCCAGCGGGTCTTGCAAGTACCGCTGCACCGCCCGTTTCAGCGGCCGCGCACCATAAACCGGGTCATAGCCAACCCGGCCCAGCCAGCGTTTGGCTGCGTCGGACAGTTCCAGCACGATCTTGCGGTCTTTCAGCAGGCTCTGCACCCGCCCGACCTGAATCTCGACGATCGGGGCCATGTGCTCTTCGCCCAGCCGGTGGAACAGGATGATCTCGTCCAGCCGGTTGAGGAATTCAGGGCGGAAATGCCCGCGGACGATTTCCATCACTTGCGGTTCGACGCTTTCCACGTCCTGCCCTTCCTCCAGGTTGGCGAGGTATTGGCTGCCCAGATTACTGGTCAGGATAATCAAGGTGTTGGTGAAATCGACCTGCCGCCCCTGCCCATCGGTCAGCCGCCCGTCGTCGAGCACCTGCAACAGCACGTTGAACACATCGGCGTGGGCTTTCTCGACCTCGTCGAACAGCACCACCTGATAGGGCCGGCGGCGCACCGCCTCGG
>JANMHL010000426.1:0-10052 GCA_031375125.1 Novosphingobium sp.
CCGGAACGCAGGCGATCCGCTTTTCCATCAAGTGTTCGGCCCCTTCGCCAGCAGCGACCACGATCCCGGCGGCTTCGTTGCCTGCGGGCATCGCCATGCCGTGGCGGGCCTTCATCGCGCGAGTAGCGTTTGCAGGCATCGTGGCGACGATCTTGCCGGGGGTGTAAACCGCGCCATCAGTGTCAGCGCTGGCGAACAGCAGGCCCAGATCCGATGGATTGATCGGGCTGGCTTCGATCTTGACCAGCACTTGCCCCGCTTTGGGTGCGTCCCAGGTCTTGTCATTGAGTTGGAGGGTCAGCGTGCCGTCTGCATCAAGCTGGGTGGTGAGCTGCTTGCCGGTGAAGGTCATTGGTCGTCTCCCGAATCTGGTCCGCCGTTATGGCGTTGCGGAATGCAACCTAGGCACTCATTCTCCGGGGTAAAGGGCGCGGACGAAATAAAGCCCCTCAGCGGGCGCGTTAAGGCCCAGCATGGTCCGGTCGCGCGCGGCCAGCGCCTCGGCCACTTGTTCTTCGCGCCAGCGGCCCATTCCGACCAGCGCGAGGCAGCCGACCATCGAACGGACCTGATGGTGCAGAAAACTGCGCGCGGCGGCTTCGATCAAGACGTGCCCGCCCTCGCGCCTGACGGTCAGCCGGTCGAGCGTCCGAACCGGGCTGGTGGCCTGACAATGGGCCGAGCGGAACGTTGTGAAATCGTGGCTGCCGACCAGCGCCTGCGCCGCGTGCGCCATCGCATCGACGTCCAGATCGGGCCGGATATGCCAGGCGCGACCCAGTTCGAGCGTCAGCGGCGTGCGGCGATTGGCTATCCGGTACAGATACTCGCGCGATGTGCACGAAAACCGCGCGTGCCAATCGTCGGCCATCACTGCGCAAGCCAGCACCCCCACCGGGGCCGGGCGAAGCAACGCATTGAGCGCCTCCATCAACCGGAATGGAGTGATCGGCTTGGCAATATCGACATGGACGCGCATCCCCAGCGCATGGACCCCGGCATCGGTCCGGCCAGCGGCAGCGAACGGCGCGGCCTCGCCGGTGACTTGCAGCACTGCCGCTTCGATCACTGATTGCACCGTTGGCCCCTGCGGCTGGCGCTGCAGGCCTATGAACGGCGTTCCATCAAACTCAAGAGTGAGGGCGAAGCGGGTCAAACGAGCGAGCTCCCGGCGCTTATATCCCACCCGCGCAGCAGTTCCGCAGCAGTCATTGCCGGACGCCCGGCGCGCTGGACCAGCGTGGGGCGGATCGCACCGTCACCGCAGGCCACGGTCAGGGCTTCATCGAGCGCGATACCCGGCGTGCCTTGGCCTTCCGCCAGTTTCGCGCTCAGGACCTTGCAGCGCTCCGCTTCAAACTCAAACCATGCCCCCGGTGTTGGCGCAAAAGCACGGATCTGGCGTTCGATCTGCTCGGCAGTCTGCGACCACTCAATCCGCGCCTCGGCCTTGTCGATCTTCTTGGCATAAGTCACGCCGTGCTCCGGCTGCACCACCGGCGGATGACCCGGCAAGTCGGCCAGCACCAGAACCATCAGTCCAGTGCCGATCTCGGCCAGTTCAGCGGTCAATTCGCCTGCGGTCTTGCGGTCCACCAAGGTCTTGCCCACGGCCAGCATCGGCCCGGTATCAAGCCCGGCCTCCATTTGCATGATCGTAACGCCGGTTTCCGCGTCCCCCGCCAATATCGCCCGCTGGATCGGTGCCGCGCCGCGCCAGCGGGGCAGCAGGCTGGCGTGAATGTTGAGGCAGCCGTGCTTGGGCGCATCGAGCACCGCTTGCGGCAGGATCAGGCCATAAGCGGCGACGACGGCGATATCGGCGCAGAGCGCGGCGAACTCGGCCTGCGCCTCGGCTCCCTTCAGCGAAGCCGGATGGCGTACCGCGATCCCCAGTGCTTCAGCCGCCTTGTGGACCGGCGTTGGCGTCAGCTCCTTGCCGCGCCGACCGCCGGGGCGAGGCGGCTGGGTATAGGCCGCCACGACATCATGCCCCGCGGCGACCAGCGCGCGCAGCGCCGGGACAGCGAAATCCGGGGTTCCCATGAAGACTATTCGCATTTTGGGCGACATCGTGGCTTTGCCTTTCCTGAATGCGCGCCCTATCTGTGCCGCGATGGCATCGCAAGAGATCGAAACACTGACCCAGGCGCTATCCCGCCTGCCCGGCCTTGGCCCCCGCTCAGCGCGGCGGGCGGTGTTGTGGCTGATCAAGCGGCGTGAGACATCGCTGGTGGCCTTGCTGGAGGCGCTGGACGCGGTCCGCGAAGGGCTGGTCGAGTGCGCCACCTGCGGCAATGTCGATACCACCAACCCCTGCGCTATCTGCACCGATCCGCGCCGCGATGCGCGCGCGCTGTGCGTGGTGGAGGACGTGGCCGACCTGTGGGCATTGGACCGGGCCCGGCTGTTCACCGGGCGCTATCACGTATTGGGTGGGCGGCTGTCGGCGCTGGAAGGCGTGCGGCCAGAGGATCTGACCATCGGCGGCCTGGTCGAACGGGTTTCGCAGGGCGGGATCGACGAAGTGGTCCTCGCGATGAATGCCACGCTGGAAGGGCAGACCACCGCCCACTACATCGCCGAGCGGCTGGAAGGCTATCCGGTGCGGATCACCCAGCTGGCGCACGGCCTGCCGGTGGGGGGCGAGCTCGATTACCTTGATGAGGGGACTCTGGCGCAAGCGCTGCGCGCGCGGCGGCCGATGGGGTAGGCAGAATGAATCACGCAGAGGCGCTAAGGCGCGAAGATATTGCGTAACCGGCGCAACCGTCTCCTGTTCCAAAACCTGTCCAAAACGGATCGCTGCGATAGACTGAACGGCCTTCGGCCAAGTGCGGCCCCTTCGCGCCTTTGGGTGAATCAAGAATCGCATGGTTGAAGCCAAGCCAACCTCGCACTATGTGACCATCCCATGGCTATTCGCGAAATCCTCGAAATCCCCGATCCTGCGCTCAAGCAGATTTCGGCCCCCGTCACCCAGTTCGATGCCAAGCTGCGCACGCTCGTCGAAGATATGTTCGAGACGATGTACGATGCCCCCGGCATTGGCCTCGCCGCGATTCAGGTGGGCGTGCCGCTGCGGGTGCTGGTGATCGATCTGCAACCCGATGATCCCGATGCTGAGCCGGTCGCTTGCGATCATGATGGCCACCACCATCACCACCAGCCGACGCTGAACCAGCCGCGGGTGTTCATCAACCCCGAAATCATCGATCCATCCGAAGACATCTCGGTCTATTCCGAAGGCTGCCTGTCGGTCCCCGAAATCTATGCCGACGTCGAACGTCCGGCCCGGATCCGCGCGCGTTGGCAGGATCTGGATGGCAAGGTCCATGAAGAGGAAATGGACGGCATCATGGCCACCTGCCTGCAGCACGAGATGGACCACCTCGAAGGCATCCTGTTCATCGACCACCTCAGCCGCCTGAAAAAGCAGATGGTGCTGAAGAAGCTGGAAAAGCTGCGCAAGGCGGCTTGATAGGGCTGGCGTTCCACTTACGTTCCGGTTAGCGTGCTGGGATGGACGGACAGATTCTCACCATTGTGATGCTGTTGCTGGCATTGGCTGGCGGTGCCGTACTCGGCTGGCTGCTTGGATCGCGCCCGGCGGCTGACTTGCGCAGCAGGCTGGCGGCCAGTGAAGGCGAAACACGCGAACTGGATGATCGGTTCAAAGCTGCGATTCGCGATCTGGCCGGGGCGAGTGAGCGGGCCGAGCGCGTCGATGCGCTGACTGATGAGCTCGCGGTCACGCGTCAAGCGCGTGAGGCGCTCAGCGGAGAGCTAGCCACCCTGCGCGCCAATGCCGCCAATTTCGACGAACAGAAGCGCCTGCTGCTGACCGCGCAGGAAGGGCTCAAAAAAGAATTCGAGAACGCCGGGGCCAAAGTGCTGGCGCAGGCGCGCGAACAGATGATGACCGAGGCGCAGCAACGCTTTTCCCATTCGGAAGAGAAAAGCGCCGAACGGCTGAAAGCCCTGCTGGCCCCGGTCGATCAGCGACTCAAATCGTATGAGGAACAGGTTCAGGCGCTCGAGAAGAACCGGGTCGATGCTTTTGGGCAGTTAGCCGGGCTGATCGAAGGGATGCGGGTTGGCCAGGAACAAGTCCGGGCCGAGGCGGCACGGCTGGGCAATTCGCTCACCAACGCGCCCAAAGCCCGCGGGCGTTGGGGCGAACGGGCGCTGCAGAACGTGCTGGAACAGTGCGGCCTGAGCGAACACACCGATTTCAGCCTTGAACACTCGATGGACACCGACGAGGGCCGGTTGCGGCCCGACGCGATTGTTCACGTGCCGGGGCAGAAGAAGCTGGTGATCGACGCGAAAGTGTCGCTCAACGCCTATCAGGCGGCGTTCGAATGCAGCGACGATGCAGAACGCAAACGGCACCTTGATTTGCACGCCCGTTCGATGCGCGGGCATATCCAGACGCTGGGGGCAAAGGGCTATCAAAGCCAGTTTGAGGAAGCGCCTGACTATGTCGTGATGTTCGTCCCGGGCGAACACTTCGTCGCTGCGGCGCTGGAGAATGACCCGGAGCTGTGGGACTTTGCATTTCATAACAAGGTTCTGCTGGCCACTCCGACCAATCTGGTTGCGATTGCACGGACCGTGGCAATGGTCTGGCGGCAGGATGCACTCGCCAACGAAGCGCGTGAGATTGGCCGGATCGGCACTGAAATCTATGACCGGATCGCGACGGCTTCGGAGCATCTGCGCCGGGTTGGTGGCGGGCTGGAAAGCGCGGTCAACAACTACAACAAGTTTGTCGGCAGCTTTGAACGCAATGTTGTGACCAGCGCCAAACGGCTGCGTGACAAAGGCATCGAGATCGGCAAGCGCGAGATCGAAGATGTGCCCCAGATCGAAGCCGCTCCGCGCTACGCAAAATCGGAAGAGGATCCGGCACTGCTGGGCGGTGAGGGCGGAAGCTTGGACGAGGCGGCGGAATGATGCGGCAGCTCTTTTTGGTCGCGGGCGCGGCCCTGTTGCTTTCGGCCTGCGGGTCACAGGCTCCGCAGGGTGAACAAGGTACCAGCACGCCTGCGCCGCAGCCATCCGACGCTGCGGCGGCTGTGTCCACACCAACTACCCCGCGACTGACCGGCAAGTTTGCCCCGCAAGACGAATGTTCGCAGTTGCCCGGCTGGGCCGAATTTCAGACCGCGCTGCGCAGCGCAATCAAGTCTCGCGATGCAAAAGCGGTGGCGGCCTTGGCAAATCCGCAGATCAAGCTCGACTTTGGCGGCGGTGGGGGCCGCAGTGCTTTGATTGCGCGGCTTGGCGGGAAGGATCAGCCGCCCTTGTGGCCAGAACTGGACCGGCTCGATGGGCTGGGCTGCGCTTATGACCCGGCCAGCAAAACGGCGGCGTTGCCGTGGTTTTCTCAGCAGGATTTGTCGCCGCAGGATCCCTTCGAAGTGCTGCTCGCGGCTGGGCCCAAGGTTGTGCTGCGCGAAACAGCTGAAGGTCAGGGCCGGCCGATTGCCGAACTGTCGTGGATACTGGTGGTGCCGTTGGGTCAACCGGTGGCAAACAGCACGTTTCGCAAAGTCTCAGTCGTCGGGCACCCGCAATCCGGCTTCATCGACACTGCGCAATTGCGCAGCGCGGTCGGTTATCGGTTGATCGCCAGTCGCGCGCCGCAGGGTTGGCAGATCGACGCCTTTGTCGCGGGCGACTAATTCACCCGCCGCAATTCCGCGCGGTGGCCGCCGCCGATCAGCACCAGCCGTGCGCCCGTAACGGTGTAGTTCGGCGAAGCGCCGAGCAGGCCCGCCACCGCGTTTTCCTGTTTCATCACCGGCTCGCAGTACATCCGGGTCGACATGATCGGTCCGGTGACCAGCTTGCCGGGCTCGATCTTCAGATCGCCGCCCATCCCGTTGCAGCCGACATTGGCGCCGATCCGGTCAGTGCCGAGCGTCAGCCCGGCTTTGTCCGAAACCGGGGCCTGTCCATCAATGCTGACAAAGGCCCATTTGCTGCCCGCCAGCGAGGGCGAGGCAGTGCCGACCGTGGTGCAGGCGGCGAGGAGTGGGAGGGCGAACAGGGTGAAGTGTTTGATCATAAACGTCTCTTAGCAGGCCTTTGCTGGCCGCCAGCTGAACGTTCAGTCCAGTGCCGCCAGCGCCTCATATGCCAGCACCGCGCCCGCAACCGCCGCGTTGAGGCTGTCCGCGCGGCCTTTCATCGGCATGGTCACGCGCAGATCACAGGCCATTTCATAGTCTTCGGGCAGGCCGCGGCTTTCGTTGCCGACCAGCAGAAAGCACGGGGCGGCATAAGGCGCGCCGCGATAATCAACCGCATCGCGCAAGCTCGCCGCGACCAACTGGCCCGGCCCGCCGCGCAACCACGGCAGGAATTCCTCCCACCGCGCCTGTGCAATCGCTTGCGTAAACACCGCGCCCATGCTCGCCCGGACTGCTTCGACACTGAACGGATCGGCGCAATCGTCGATCAGGATCAGCCCGCCCGCGCCGACCGCATCGCCGGTTCGCAGCATCGTGCCAAGGTTGCCGGGATCGCGCAGCGCCTGCGCCACCAGCCAGATCTTGGCGGGTGAGCGGTCCAGCGCGGCAAGACTGGTATCGAATTCGGCAAAGACCCCGGCGACGGCCTGCGGGTTATCCTTGCCGGTGATTTTGGCCAGCAGATCAGGGGCCAGCTCGATCACCTCACCGCCCGCCGCAAAGACCTCAGTCTCCAGCAGATCGAGCAACGGGTGCGGGTCGCGCCCGGTCGCCATGACCAGCACTTCGGGCAGATGGCCGCTGGTCCGCGCATCGGTCAGCAGCCGCAGCCCCTCGGCGAGGAATTTGCCCGACGCTTTGCGGTGTTTCTTCTCGCGCAGCGCGCGCAAGGCTTTAACCGTGGGGTTGGAATAACCGGTTATCAGGCGGCGTTCAGCCACGCATCAATCCTCGCCGAAACCGTCCTTGACCAGCCCGATCAGCTTGGTCAGCGCGGCTTCGGCCCCTTCGCCAGTGACGATGATTTCGATCGAATCGCCTTTGGCAGCGCCCAGCATCATCAGCCCCAGGATCGAAGCCCCGGCGGCGTCGTTGCCGTCCTTTTCAACCTTGACCTGAACGCTATCGCCCAACTTGGTTACGGCGTTGACGAACTTGGCGCTGGCCCGGGCGTGCAGCCCCCGGTTGTTGACGATTTCAACGCTCTCGCGAACCTCGCTCATGTCCCCCAACCCCTAATTCTTATGCATCCTGGCCGAGGAATTCCGACGCGATGGTGATGTAGTTGCGGCCCGCATCGCGCGCGGCAACCACGGCTTTGTCCAACCCCATGCAGCCGCGCGCCTTGGCCAGCCGGATCAGCATCGGCAGGTTGATCCCGGCGATAACCTCGACCTTGCCCTTTTGCATCAGCGAGATCGCGAGGTTGGACGGCGTGCCGCCAAACAGGTCGGTCAGAATGATCACGCCTTCGCCCGCGTCGACTTCGCCAATGGCTGCGGCGATTTCTATGCGGCGCGCTTCCATGTCATCGTTCGGGCCAATGCAAACCGTTTTCACAGCTTCCTGACGGCCAACCACGTGCTGCATCGCGGCAACAAATTCCTCGGCAAGTTTGCCATGGGTGACCAGGATAAGACCGATCATGCGGGTGGTACGCTCCGAACAGCCGTCCCTGCGATTCGCGCCGGGCGGTGGCGCAGGGCCATGGCGTGAAGCCCCGGCATGGTCAATGCTTTCCTTCGACCAGATCGGCGGCGCGGGCGGTCAGGTTGCGATGGATCAGGCTGGGGGCATAGCCCGCCGTTTGCAGCGCTTTGGTGATTTCTTCGGCCACGAACACCGAGCGGTGCCGCCCGCCGGTGCAGCCGAACGCGACGTTGACATAGGCTTTGCCCTGCGCCCGGTAACGCGGCAGCAGCATTTCGATCAGCTCGCGAATTCGGGTAAAGGCCTCGGCAAAGGCGGGATCCTTGCGGATATGTGCGGCGACGGCGGCGTCTTTGCCGGTCAAGGGCCGCAGCGCATCGTCCCAATGCGGATTGTCCAGAAACCGCATATCGAACACCAGATCGGCCAGCGGCGGGGTGCCGCGCGAAAAGCCGAAGCTGGTGATGCTGACGGTCATCTCTGCTGGGGCGTCTCCTGCAAACCGCTCGCGGATCGCCTGTTGCAGATCGTTGCTGGTAAAGCTGGTGGTCGAAATGACCAGATCGGCCCAACGCCGCAACGGTTCCATCGCCTCACGCTCTGCCGCGATCCCGCTGGCTACCGGCAAATCCTGCGCCAAGGGATGCCGCCGCCGGGTTTCGTTATAGCGCCGCTCAAGCTCTTGGCCGGAGCAATCGAGGAACAGCGTGGTAATTTCCAGATCGGCCCGCTCAGCCAGCTTTTTGACCCGCTCGATCACTTTGACCGGGTCAAACCCGCGCGTGCGCGAATCAAACCCGATGGCCAGCGGCGCACGCAGATCGCCGCCGCCGCTATCGGGGCTGTCAAGCAAGCGGCCAAGCAACCGGACCGGGAAATTGTCGATGGTTTCCCAGCCCAAATCCTCGAGCACCCGCAGCACGGTGGTCTTGCCCGCGCCGAGCAGGCCGGTGACCAGCAACAGGCGTTGGCGGGAAGGGGCAGGGGATTCGGGCATGGCGCAGACTGCTAGATGGGCCGCGATGCACACAATGTGAAGAGGCGGGTCCGGGCTGTCCCCGATGGGGACGGGAACAAAGGAATGACATTTTTCCACAGTCTGTTCCAACGGTATATTGAAGTCAGAGCATCGAGTATCACCGAACCGATTCCGAAAAATTCAGCAGCGCAAAATATGAGGTGGGGAGTGCAGAGCTTCCAAAACAATCAAGAATATATCCTTCATGAGATCGTGAGGCATAGTCTCGGAGGGTGGGGAGCCTTCACTCCAGATTGCTACGATGGCAGCAAGGAACCAGCCGACGTCGCATGGGTCTCAGACAATACGTGCGTTCTTATGTACTGCATGGCGGGCGGGAAGAAAAGAGAGTCAAAAGACAGAAAAAACTCGAATCAGGCGTCAAGGTGGATGAAAAAATGGAAGAAAGGAAAAATTCTCAATGGGAAAAACTATCAGTCTAATTTTTCAATTTCATTCAAAGAATCTTTGGTTGTACGACTGATTTCGATTTCAGACAATTCTGATTGTGACGATTTATCTTATGTAAAAACGATGGATTGCGACGAGAAAATTCTATGCATCACTCAAAACACATTTGAATGGTTACTCTCCAGAGGCCTTAACGCCAGAGATATTTCAGCAGTTTTTGATGTCATATCTGAAGCAGGTTACATGGATTTTGATACGCTGAAGTTCTGTTTCGAAGAGTTATTTCGAAATATATTTCAGTCTGGATTAAAATCAATTCGTTCGGAAATGCCAATAGATGTAGTATTTGAAAGTGACGAAGTCCGAAATGTCGTGTCTCGCATCAAGGCTCATGAAGAGTCCGATGTGAGTGGTTTCGATTTGAGTTATGCCGAATCTTGTTGGATCTCGGGAGTTGTCGCGGCAGGCAAGGAGTTTGTCCGACGGGCTTTTGATGTGCATGGAGCCTTAGGTTTTGCTTTTGCAGGCGACAGTATATTTGACTCAAATATATTTGTTGCAGTCTGTGCCAATCCGTCGGTTGCTAACGATAAATTGAATGATTGGAATGATTATTGGTCAAAACCAAATGTTCATTTTTTTCAAGTATTCGGATACTATCCAGAATACAAAGATGTTTGGAGTTATGCTGTTTCAGTAAATGGCAAAAAAGTGAATTAGCGCAGTCTATTGACGACGATATTTTGGAGAAATAGCAAATTTGTCCCCAAACCGCTCCAGCGCCAATTCGGCCTTTAACGCCAGCACTGAGCCATCGGGCCACAGCCGGATCAGCGGCAGGGCAATCTCGGCCAATTCGGTTTGCTCGGCCGCCTCGATAAAGCGCGGTGCGTCGGGATCGAGCCGCAGGATCAGCGCGACCGGTACGTCGCTGACGGTCGGCCAGGGCAGCAGGCCCAGGTTGCGGACTTCGATCAGGCCGGCGGTGTTGG
>JANMHL010000432.1:0-1904 GCA_031375125.1 Novosphingobium sp.
GCCGCGGGCTGTTTGCCGCGTGGTGGGGGTTTCCGGCCCGCGGCCCCCGCCTGCGCGGGGGAGCACATGATTACTCAAATAAATTCGATCTTTTCGACCACATAGAACCGGTCACCGGCGGGTACGGAAACTTCGATTTCCTCCTCAACCCGGCGGCCGATCAGCGCCTTGCCGAGCGGCGAGTTGTAGCTGATCCGGCCGATCTTGGCGTCCGCCTCATACGGCCCGACGATCTGATAGCGCACCGGCTTTTCATCATCGTCGAGCAAGGTAACCGTCGCGCCGAAAATGATCCGGTCGCTCGACAGGGTTGTGGGATCGACCAGTTGGGCCCGGCTGACCTTGTCCTCAAGGTCCGAGATCGACATTTCGACCTGGCCCTGACGCTCTTTGGCGGCGTGGTATTCGGCGTTTTCGGAGAGATCGCCATGCGCGCGCGCTTCCTCGATCGCGTCAACGATCTTGGGGCGTTCTTCCCGGAATGCGCGCAGCTCGGCGATCAGGCGTTCATAGCCTTCTGCCAGCATGGGCAACTTTTCGATACTAGCCATCGTTCCCTGTCCTCCTGTCGCGCTGTCCCAGAGACTAGGATTTGGGCCCCGCGCCAACGGCTACGGGTTTTGTCCGGTCGCTTGTTAAGGGAAAGCGCGAATAGTCAGCTGCTATAATAGTCCTGCAACGAGCGCACTTCAAGGCTCGTATTCTGCATTGCAGCAATTGCCTCGGCCGCAGCCACCGATGCAGCGGCGGTGGTATAGTACGGAACCCGCCCGGTCAGCGCCGATCCGCGGATCGATTGCGAGTCCTTCAGGCTCTGCCAACCCTCAGTCGTATTGAAGATCAGCTGCACATCGCCATCGATGATCTTGTCGACGATATGCGGGCGCCCTTCGGCCACCTTGTTGACCCGCTCGACCGGCAAACCGGCCTCAGCCAGAAAGCGCTGGGTGCCGCCGGTAGCGATCACGGTGAAGCCATTGTCGATCAGCTGCTTGATCGCGGGCAGGATCACCGGCTTGTCGCTGTCCTTGACCGAGACAAACGCCACCCCGCCCGTTGGCAACCGCGTCCCCGCGCCCAGCTGGCTCTTGGCAAAGGCCACCGCAAAGGTCCGGTCGATCCCCATCACTTCGCCGGTTGATTTCATTTCGGGCGAAAGCACCGGATCGACACCCGGGAAGCGGGCGAACGGGAACACGGCTTCCTTGACCGCCATGTAGTCAAACTCGCGCTTGAACGGCGGGAACGTGCTGAGCTTCTCGCCCGCCATCACCCGCGCGGCGATCTTGGCGACGGGCTGACCGATCGCCTTCGCGACGAACGGCACCGTCCGGCTGGCACGCGGATTGACCTCGATCAGATAGACGTCTGTCCCCTTGATCGCGAACTGGATGTTCATCAGCCCGATCACGCCCAGCGCCATCGCCAGCGCCTCGGCCTGACGCTCCATTTCGGCGATGATTTCGGCGGGCAGGCTGTAGGGCGGCAGAGTGCAGGCGCTGTCGCCCGAATGGATTCCAGCTTCCTCGATGTGCTGCATGACGCCTGCCACGACGACCTGTTCGCCATCGCACAAGGCATCGACATCGCATTCGATCGCGTCGCGCAGATACTGGTCGATCAGCACCGGACTATCGCCCGAAACCGATACGGCGGTGGTGATGTAGTCATCCAACTGCGCCACAGAATCGACGATTTCCATCGCCCGGCCGCCCAGCACATAGCTTGGCCGAATCAGCACCGGGAAACCGATCCGGTTGGCGACGGCCACAGCTTCATCGCGGCTGCGGGCAATCCCGTTGAGCGGTTGCTTCAGGCCCAGATCGTTGACCAGCTTGGCAAAGCGCTCGCGGTCTTCGGCCAGGTCAATCGCGTCGGGCGAAGTGCCGAGGATCGGAATTCCG
>JANMHL010000029.1:0-2487 GCA_031375125.1 Novosphingobium sp.
GGAGGGGCCATCGGCGCGGTCGGTCCGGATTGATCTGCCGCCGTTTACGCTGGTTGGCGCGACCACCCGCGCGGGCCTGCTGACAACGCCGCTGCGCGACCGGTTCGGCATTCCGGTCCGGCTGGCGTTTTATACCGAGGAAGAGCTGGGGCGGGTCGTCACCCGCGGTGCTGGGTTGCTCGGGATCGGGATCGATCCGGGCGGCGCGCGGGAAATTGCGCGGCGAGCACGGGGGACACCACGAGTGGCCGGACGGCTGCTGCGGCGGGTTCGCGATTTCGCCCATGTGGCGGGCGATGGCACGATCACCCGGGATCAGGCCGATGCCGCGCTGACCCGGCTGGAGGTGGACGCGCTGGGGCTGGATGCGATGGACCGGCGTTACCTGGGCATGATCGCCGATATCTACAAGGGCGGGCCGGTTGGCGTCGAAACGCTCGCCGCTGGCCTGTCCGAACCGCGCGATACGATCGAGGATGTGATCGAGCCATTCCTGATCCAGTTGGGGCTGATTGCCCGCACTGCGCGGGGGCGCTGCCTGAATGATCGCGGCTGGCAGCACCTGGGAATCACGCCGCCCAGCGGTAGCCAAACCGGGCTGTTTGATTCGGACGATGCGGCCACGGACTAGGCCCAACCGGTAACCAAAGCTTCGGGATTTCCGCTGGTTAAGTTCCAGAATGGGACAGTCCGGGTTCTGCCCACACACAATCTGCACATTTCCCGCATTGGGACCCCGGAATCACGGTTAATGCGATTGTCGCTTTAACGTTCCTCTGTCCTTTTGGCTCTATCGGGGCCTGCAGACGACGACCGGTCGTTCCGCAACTGCCCCCATAAGGCAATAAAGAGAGCAGAGCTTATGTCGGTTCGGATGGCCCTAGTGAAGCTCGCGGCGTTTACCGCTGGCGGTGCAGTGATAGGTGGCGGCGCAGTTCACACTGCTGAAGCCCCCGCTGCGCAGACCCAGTATGTGAAGCACGCGAAGCGCACCGCGCAGACCACCAAGACCAAGGTCAAGCGTGCACCGGCAGTCCGCCGGATCGCCAAGGCTGGACCAACCAAGCAGCGCAAGATCCGCCGCGTCGTCACCCGTTCGTACAGCTGCGCTCCGGCGCCGCAAATGGCGCTGGCGGCATTGCCAATGATTCCGATGCTGCCGCAGCAGCCAATGCCCGAAGGCGGCAGCGGCGGGCAGACCGTTATTGTCGGCGGCGGTAGCGGCGGCGGTTTTGGTGGCGGCTTCTTTGGCGGCTTCTTCGGCGGATCGAGCAGCGGCGGCGGCGGTTCGGTTGTCGTGACCAGCACCACCACCGGCGGCATCGCTAGCTCCAGCTCGGGTGGATCGACTTCGACTTCATCGGGCGGCAGCTCAACCACCACCGGCGGCGTTTCGACTTCGACCGGCGGGGTGACTTCCAGCTCGTCCACTTCCACGGGCGGTGTTTCGACTTCGACCGGCGGCGTCTCCACCTCCACTGGCGGGGTTTCAACCTCGACCGGCGGGGTGACCAGCACCACGTCCTCGGGCAATGTATCGACTTCGTCGGGCAACTACTCGTCGACCTCGTCTTCGACCTCGGGCAATGTCACTTCGTCAAGCTCGACCTCGTCCAGCACCTCGTCTTCGACCAGTTCGTCGTCTTCGACCAGCTCTTCGACCTCAACCTCTTCATCGGGCTCAACCAGCTCGAGCAGCGGCAACACGTCGGGCGGCCACTCTACTTCGGGCGGCACCAGCGGCGGTCACGATGTTCCGGCCCCGCCGATGATGATCCTGTTTGGCGCCGCTGCCGCGACCGTGCTCGGCCGCAAGCGGCTGGCCAAAAAGGCCGACTAATACCAGGCATTCCTCCCGATAGTCTGGGGGTAAGGGCGGTCCGCAAGGGTCGCCCTTTTCCGTTGCGCCGCACTCGTCTCGCCATCCTTGAAATGGCGCGGCACCAAATGAAAAGGCCCCGCCCGGCGCGTGCCGGACAGGGCCTTTTTCAGCGCTCGTGGCTGGCTTACGCCGCCAGTTTGCGCAGCACGTATTGCAGGATCCCGCCGTTCATGAAGTACTCGACTTCATTGGCGGTATCGATCCGGCACAGCGCGGTGAAGCTGAACTGGCTGCCGTCCGCGCGGGTCACCGCGACCTCGACATCCTGACGCGGCTTCATTTCAGCAACACCGGTGATGGTGTAGGTGCAATCGCCATCAAGGCCCAAGGAAGTGCGGCTGTCGCCATCCTTGAACTGCAATGGCAGCACGCCCATCCCGACCAGGTTGGAGCGGTGGATCCGTTCAAAGCTCTCGACGATTACCACGCGCACGCCGAGCAGGTTGGTGCCCTTGGCGGCCCAGTCACGGCTGGAACCGGTGCCGTATTCCTTGCCCGCGACCACCACCAGCGGGGTCCCATCGGCCTTGTACTTCATCGCGGCGTCAAACACCGGCATCGATGGCGGGATGAGCCGCTACAACGGCGAAGTCATGCCGGTGTTT
>JANMHL010000106.1:0-4078 GCA_031375125.1 Novosphingobium sp.
CCGAAAGCGGGGCCCGCGTGGTGGCATCGGCAAAGTGACGGCCGCCGTGCAATTTGTCGCTATCTTCGACTACTGAACCCGCGCCGCGCTTGCGTTCGCGCTGTTCCGGCTTTGGACGGGCCAGACGGCGGGCCAGCGCGATGCCGATCCCGGCACCGATCGCGGCAAGGATCAAAGCGATGAGAATGCGCGCGGTAATCCCCAGCGGCGGGGCGGCAGCGGGAACGATCAGGTCGATCCGGCTTTTGATCACCAGCGATTCGAGCAGCGACGGGCGAACCGCCAGGCTGCCGAGCCCAAACAGCGCGCCGAACCACAGTGCCACAACAGCCGGAAACAGCTGGTGCGTGGTGATCGGCTTGGCTGGGGCCGGTTTGCGCTTGTGCTTGGCCACTGCGGATAATCCCCTTCAATCGTCGCTTTGCGTGCGGGCCCGGGCTTAAGCAGCAACGGGAACGCGGCAATCGTCCGATTTGGCTAACAGGGTTTGGTAAACATCCTGATAACGATGAATATTCACCGACCAATCGTGGCGCTGGGCAACGTGTGCAAGGCCCGCTGCGCGGCGGGCATCCCAAATCTCTGGCTGGCCCAGCAAATCGGCCAAGGCGGCGGCACAGGCGGCGGGATCGTCGGGCGGAAACAGCGTGCCGGTGACCCCGTCCGCAATCAATTCACGGTGTCCGCCGACGTCTGAGGCGGCCACAAGTTGCCGCTGGGCCATCGCTTCCAAGGGTTTGAGCGGCGTGACCAGATCGGTCAGGCGGCTGGCCTTGCGCGGATAGGCCATTACATCCACCAGCGCGTAATAGCGCTCCACTTCGTTGTGCGGGACCCGCCCGGCAAAGTGGATCGCGGCGCTGGCGGGCGAGGCTGCGGCCTGCATCTGCAGTGCCTGTTCCATTGGCCCGCCGCCGACCAACAGCAGCTTGGCCCCCGGCAGCCGCGCGGTCAGCAGCGGCATTGCGGCGATCAGATCGTCGAGGCCCTCGTAATCATAGAAACTGCCGATGAAGCCGACGACCGGGCCGTCTCCTAGGCTCAGCTCGGCCGCTAATGCTGGATCGCGCCGGGGCGGTTCGCCAAACAGCGCCAGATCGACGCCGTTGGGGCTGAGCGAAATCTTGGTCGGGGATACTCCGCGCGCAACCAGATCGTCCTTCAACCCCTGACAGATTGTCACGACGGCATCGGCGCCTGCCACGACATGGTTTTCCAGCGCGCGGGTCAGCCGATATTTGACGCTGCCCTCGCTGCCGGTGCCGTTGGACACGGCGGCGTCTTCCCAAAAGGCGCGGATTTCATAAACCACGGGAATGCCCAGTCGTTTACCCGCGATCAGCGCCGCCTTGCCGCATAGCGCGGGCGAGTGGGCGTGGAGAATGTCGGGGCGCCACTCTGCCGCCAAAGCGACAATGCTATCGGCCAGCAGATTGATCTCGCGCCATTCCCGCAGGCCAACCGGACCGCTGGCAGTGCCGCGGGTGCGGTGAAAGGTGATGCCGTCGGCTTGCTCGGTATCGGGGCCATCCTTGAAGTGGCGCAGGCCGGTGATCCCGCGCACTTCCAGCCCCGACGCGGCCTGCGCGGTCAGGATCGCGCGGGTGCGAAAGGTATAGCCGCTGTGCAGCGGCAACGAGTGGTCAAGGACGTGAAGAATACGGGTCATGGGCCGATCTTCTAGGCCAACAAGGCTTAACGCGCCGTCAACTCCATCCTGCTAAGTCCCTCTGCATGGTCGATATCCTCGCCCTTTCGCTGCCCCATGCGCTGATGCTGATCGCCGTCTGGCGGTTGCTGTCGCGCGACGACCTCGATTCCGAAGTGGCCCCGGCTGACGCGGAGGATGGTCCGCGTGCTTAATCTGGCGCTGACCGGCTTTGTCTTTCTGCTGTTCGCGCTGGGGCTGCGGCGGCCATACCTGTGGGTGCTGGCTTACCTTTATGTCGATATCCTCTCTCCGCAGAAGGTATCGTGGGGGTTCCTGTCCAAACTGCCAATCTCGCTGATGGCGTTCGTGCTGGCTTTCGCCGGCTGGATGATGCTCGATGCCAAGCGCGACAGCCGGTTTACGTTTCGGCAGGGCCTGATTGCCGTGCTGCTGGTCTATTGCGGGATATCGACGATGTTTGCCGATTTCCCGGTCGAGGCGATGGCGAAATGGGCATGGGTCTGGAAAGCGCTGGTCTTTGCGATCTTCTTACCCTTGACCCTGCGCACCCGGCTGCGGATCGAAAGCGCGGCGCTGGTCATGGTTTTGACGGCAGGCGCAATCATCATTGGCGGCGGGATCAAAACCGTGGCGGGCGGCGGCGGCTATGGATCGTTGCGGCTGTTCGTTGATGACAACACCGGGCTTTACGAAGGCTCGACCCTGTCGATGGTTGCGATTTCGCTGATCCCGCTGATCTGGTGGACGGTCAAACACGGCACGATTTTTCCGAGCGATTGGCGGGTCAAGCTGTTCGCCGCCGCGCTGACGGTTGCATGCCTGCTGATCCCGATTGGCACCCAGACCCGCACCGGGCTGCTGTGCATTGGCCTGTTGGCGGTGCTGGCCTTGCGCAACACCAAGCGGCGGTTCCTGTTCATTGGGTTGACCGGCATTGCTGCGCTGGTGGTGATCCCGTTCCTGCCGGCCAGCTATACCAAGCGGATGAGCACGATCGAAAACCACCAATCCGATCAGTCGGCCAGTACCCGGGTGGCGGTGTGGATGTGGACGCTCGACTATGTGGGCGATCATCCGTTTGGCGGCGGGTTCGATGCTTTTCGCGGCAACAAGGTGAAGATCGAAACGGTCGAAGCCGAAGGCACCGGCAACAACGTCTCGCGCGATGTCAGCGAGATTTATGACCAAGGCCGGGCCTATCATTCGGCCTATTTTGAAATGCTGGGTGAGCAAGGCTGGCCGGGGCTGGCGCTGTGGCTGTGGCTGCAGGCGCTGGGGCTATGGCAGATGGAAAAGATCCGCCGCCGCTTCAAACAGCGCAGTGGTCCGGGTGAGCAATGGCAGGCACCGCTGGCCGACGCCTTGCAACAGGCGCAGCTGGTTTACCTTGCGGGCGGGCTGTTTGTGGGGATTGCCTATCAGCCGTTCATTTTCATGCTGATCGGGCTGCAATGCGGGCTGTGGAGCTACCTCAAGCGGATCGACGCGCCGCAGCGGGCCGCCGTGCGGCGGGCTGCCCCGGCACTGCGGACGACGACTGCATGAGCGGCGCGCCGCGCCATCTTGATGCGCTGACCGGCATTCGCGGGATCGCGGCCTGGGGCGTGGTGCTGTACCATGTGCGCCTGTCGCTGACCGCGCTGCTGCCCGCGCCGGTGATCGCAGTGTTCGCCAAGGGTTATTTGGCGGTCGATCTTTTCTTCATCCTGTCGGGCTTTGTCATCTGGTACAATTACGCAGGCCGGGTCACGGAGGGCGGCGCAGGCGCGGTGCGGCTGTTTCTGTGGCGCCGGTTCGCGCGGGTCTGGCCGCTGCATGGGGCGATGCTGGCGGGGTTCCTCGCACTCGCCGCCGCGATGATGGCGACCGGGCGCGATGCATCAGGCTATCCCTTGACCGAACTGCCGCTGCACCTGCTGCTGGTCCAGAACTGGGGGCTGACGGACGCGCTCAGCTGGAACCACCCGGCCTGGTCGATCAGCACCGAATTTGCCGCCTATCTGGTCTTTCCGGCGCTGGTTCTGCTGGCCCGGTGGGACCGCGTGCCGAGCGCCGCGCTGTTGGCTATTGCCGCGCTGCTGGCGGGCGGGATCTTCCTGCTGTTCAGTCTGAACGGCCATGCCAATCTGGGCGCTGATATTCCGGGGCTGGGGCTGTGGCGCTGCCTCACCAGCTTCGCGATGGGTTGCCTGATGTGCCAGTTGTGGCAGCGCTGGAACGGCACGGCGCGCGGCGGATTGCTGGCTGGGCTCGGCTGCGGCGCGATCATCGCTGGCGCGTTTGGCTTTGGTTTACCGGAAACAGCCTGGCTGCCCGCCGCGTTCTTTGCTGGGCTGCTGGCACTGGCGCTGGGGCGCGGCACGGTGGTGCGGCTGCTGGGCAGTAAGACGCTGACCTATCTGGGCG
>JANMHL010000116.1:0-2033 GCA_031375125.1 Novosphingobium sp.
GTGCCGAAGCCCTAAAACTTATTGTCCCTCGGAAACCCGGTCGGCGGCATCCGGCCCGCCGCGCCGCGCGCAACTTTCCATAGCATCATGTCGCTTTCGGTCCGGGTTCGACCGCTGTCGCCGCCCATCTTCCAGCTTAGCCCTTCGTCCAGCTTCAGCGTGATCGCATCGGCCAGCCCGCCGTCGCGGTAGCGTTGCAGGGTTACGCCTTGACCCTTGGCCAGCACGGGCAATTCTTCCAGGCTGAAGATCACCAGCTTGCGGTTATCGCCGACCACCGCGATGTGATCGTGTTCGGGCGGGATTTCGCGCACGACAGCTAGCTTCACGCCCGGCTTGGTGGTCATCACGCCGCGACCTTTGCGGGTTTCAGCCAGCAATTCGTCGGCCTCTGCCGCAAACCCGCGCCCGGTGTTGCTGGCCAGCAGCAATTGCGCCTTGGGGCGGTAAACCAGCAGCGCAACAATCTCTGCCCCCGCGTCGATATCGATCATCGTGCGGATCGGTTCGCCAAACCCGCGCGCGCCGGGCAGCTTGTCACAGCCGAGCGTATAGAACCGGCCATTATCGCAGGCGATCAGCAGCTTGTCGGTGGTTTGCGCGTGGAGCGCATAGGCCGGGCCGTCGCCTTCCTTGAACTTGAAATCTTTATCCAACGCCTCATGGCCCGAAGCCCCACGCACCCAGCCCTTGGCCGAGAGGATCACCGTCACCGGGGCCTTTTCGATCATCGCGTCCATGCTGAATTCGATGGTCGGCGCGGCCTCGGCGATGGTCGTGCGGCGGCGGCCGAGCGCAGTGTCCTCGCCGTAATCCTTGCGCAGGCTGGTCAGATCACGCTTCAGCCGGGTGCGCTGGCGGGCCGGGCTTTCGAGCAGCTTTTCCAGCTCCTCCTTTTCGGCCAGCAAGGTGTCACGTTCGCGCCGCAGCTCCATTTCCTCCAGCCGCCGCAAACTGCGCAGCCGCATATTGAGGATCGCTTCGGCCTGCCGATCGGTCAGGCCAAATTCGGCCATCATCACCGCCTTGGGCTCGTCTTCGGTCCGGATAATCTCGATGATCCGGTCAAGGTTGAGGAACGCGATGATATAGCCATCGAGCAGTTCCAGCCGGTCGGCGATCTTGTTCAACCGGTGCTGGGTCCGGCGCAGCAGGATATCAATCTGCGCAATCACCCATTGCTGCAGCAGCAGCTTGATCCCCATCACCCCGGGGGTCCGGTGCGCATCGAGCACGTTGAGGTTGAGGTTGAATCGCGTTTCGAGGTCGGTCAGTTTGAACAGTGATTGCTTGAGCAGTTCGGGATCGACGTTGCGGCTTTTCGGCACGAACACCAGCCGGATCACCTCGTCACTCTCGTCGCGGATGTCTTCCAGGATCGGCAGTTTCTTGTCGGCAATCAACTGCGCGACCTGCTCGATCAACTTCCCCTTTTGCAGCTGATAGGGGATTTCGGTGATCACCAGCTGCCACTGCCCGCCGGGCAGTTTCTCTATGCCGGTATCTTCCCAAGTCCCGTCGGGATTGCGCCCGGTTGAAAAGCGCCCGCGCACCCGCATCGCGCCTTTGCCGGTTTCATAGGCCGCGCTGATCGTCGCGGCGCTTTCCACCACCACGCCGCCGGTCGGGAAGTCCGGCCCGCGGAACAGCTGCATCAGTTCGCGGTGCTCGACCTCGGGATTGTCGATCAGCAGCAACGTCGCGTCGATGATTTCGGCAACATTGTGGCTGGGGATCGAGGTGGCCATCCCGACCGCAATCCCGCTCGAGCCATTGGCGAGCAGATTGGGGAAGATGCCGGGGAAAATCTCCGGCTCTTCCTCTTCGCCATTATAGGTGGGCACGAAGGTGACGGTGCCTTCATCCAGCCCCGCCATCAGCTGAATCGCGGTCTTGGTCAGCCGCGCTTCGGTATAGCGATAGGCGGCGGCATTATCGCCGTCGATATTGCCGAAATTGCCCTGCCCCTCGACCAGCGGATAACGCAGCGAGAAATCCTGCGCGAGGCGGACCATCGCATCATAGACCGATTG
>JANMHL010000195.1:0-4299 GCA_031375125.1 Novosphingobium sp.
TGCCCACCGCCGCGGTCAGCGGGTTCTATTTTGCCCACCCCGAAAGTTCGTACTTCGGCGTGGCGAGGATCGGCCGCGATCAGGTCGAGGACTACGCCGCGCGGCGCGGGATGGAGCTGAGCGTCGCGGAGCGGTGGCTGCGGCCCAATCTGGACTAGCGTTAGGCCGGCTTAGGCCCTCGATCCTTGTTACGCTTGTCGGCAACATAGACTTTGCCGTCGGCAGTCTTGACTACATCGAACAGGCCTGTTGCTTCGAACAGCTTCGTGAAATTGGCGACGCCGTAATTGCGGGGGTCGATTGGCGCCTGCCGCTTCGCGGTGCTTCCGGCCGTTGCCATCAAAGCCCAACCGTCGTCGCGTGCAGAGGCTTCAACTGCTCCGCGAAGGACCGTCACCAATTTGGTATTCCCAGCCAACGGGCGAACTGGTTTCTCGACTGCCTGTGCGGCAGCTTTTGGCTTCGCGGCGGGCTTTGCCAGTGTTTTGACCGTATTTGCAGTTTCGGGTTCGGCTACTTCTTGAACCGCGCCATCCAGCGTTTCCAGAAACAGGAAGGTAGTGCAGGCATTCTGGAACGGCTCGGGCGTCTTGCGTTCACCAAACCCGTAAACGTCTTTACCCGCAGCGCGCAGGTGCATCACCAATGGCGTGAAATCTGCGTCGCTGGAAGCGATGCAAAATGCGGCGAGATTTTGGGTGTAGAGCAGTTCAAGCGCGTCGATTACCATAGCAATGTCGGAGGCGTTTTTGCCCTTTGAATAGCTAAACTGCTGGATCGGTCGGATTGCATAATCATGAAGCTGTGCTCGCCAGCTTTTGAGTCCCGCTGCAGTCCAGTCACCATAGGCACGGCGAATGTTGGCGGTGCCGTATTTGGACAATTCGGACAGTATTGCTGGTAACTTGGCGGCCGAGGCATTTTCGGCATCGATCAGCAGCGCGATGTGGCGCCCGGAGGCGGACGGGATTTCAATTGAGCTGGCCATTCCGGCAGTTGACCAGAGCGTCACTACGAGGTCAATCGCTCTCGACAGGTGTCGCAGGGCGCGATAGCCTGATCGCATGAAAGCGTCTTTTTCTGCAGGCTTGCTGGCGCTGGCCTCGATATCGGCCACCGCCCAACCACTGCCAGCCACAGTTGCAGTTCAGTTTGACCGCACCAGCCTGCGCCCGGTGCTCGTGGAAGGCGCCGCCGAACGGGATGTGAATGCGGGCTTCCCGGGGCCGGTTTGGCGAAGCGTCACCGCCGATGATCCCGTGCGCATCGCCTCAATATCCAAACTGGTTACTGCGCTCGGTGTGATGCGGCTGGTCGATGCGGGGCGGCTCGACCTTGACCGCGATGTGTCGGACTATCTCGGTTACCGGGTGCGCCATCCGGCCTTTCCGGACCGGATCATCACGCTGCGGCTGCTGCTGTCGCACCAATCGGGTCTGATTGACGGCGACGACCTGTATCTGATCCCGCTGGGTGTGACGGTGCAGGAACGGCTCGCCGACCCGCGCGTCTGGGACAGTGCCCACGCCCCCGGATCGGGCTGGTTCCATTACACCAACCTGAACTTCCCGGTCATCGCCAGCGTGATGGAGCGGGTTACGGCTGAGCGGTTCGATGTGCTGATGAGCCGCCTCGTGCTCAAACCGCTACAGCTCGACGCCTGCTTCAACTGGGGCGCAGGTTGTTCGGCTGGAGCTTTCCAGCGCGCCGTCGTGCTCTACCGCGCCAGCGGCGAAGTGGCGCGCGATGATTTGCACGGCCAGCCGCCTGCCTGTGCGGTGTTCCTGCGTGAGGGCACCGCCTGTGACCTTTCCACCTATCGCCCCGGCGATAACGGCGCGCTGTTCAGCCCGCAGGGCGGCTTGCGGATATCGATGCGCGATCTGGCGAAAGTCGGCCAGATGCTGGCGCGCGGCGGGGCAGGCTTTTTGAAACCCGCCAGCTTTGCCGCGCTGGTCCGGCCGCAATGGCGCTTCAACGGCAGCAATGGGCTGGGCGAAGACGGCACCGCCAGCGGGTTCTTCTGCGCCTATGGCCTCGCAGTCCAATCGCTCGCCAGTCCGCAGAGCGGCTGCCACGACGATCCGTTCGGCGATGGCCGTCTGCGGATTGGCCATGCTGGCGACGCCTATGGGCTGAAGTCCGGACTGTGGCTCGATCCCAAAACCGGGCGCGGGTTGGCCTTTTTCACCAGCGCCGTCGCCCCTGACGCGCCGACTGGGCGCAGCGCCTTTACCAAGGCCGAAGAAACCATTGTGGAGAGAGCAGGCCGCACGCCCTTCCGCTAAGCGCCCCAGCCCGCTAGGCGGGTCGGCGTGACCACACCCGACCCTCTCGATCAGCTCCACACCACCTTCGGCTTTTCTGCCTTTCGCGGGGTGCAGGATCAGGTCGTGGCGCGCGTGCTGGCTGGGCAATCGACGCTGGCGGTGATGCCCACCGGGGCGGGCAAAAGCCTGACCTATCAGCTGCCCGCCGTCATGCTGCCGGGCACTTGCGTGGTGATCAGCCCGCTGATTGCGCTGATGCACGATCAGCTGCGCAGCGCGCAGGCCAACGGGATCCACGCCGCCAGCCTGACCAGCGCCGATAGCGAAGAATACCGCGAACAGGCGATCGATGATTTCCGTGAAGGCCAGCTCGACCTGCTGTACGTCGCCCCCGAACGCGCCAGCCAATCGCATTTCCGCGAACTGCTGAGCAAGGCCCAGATTAGCTTGTTCGCGATTGACGAGGCGCACTGCGTTTCGGAATGGGGCCACGATTTCCGCCCCGACTACCGCCTGCTGCGGCCCCTGCTGGACACTTTCCCGCAGGTCCCCCGGCTCGCGCTGACCGCCACGGCTGATGCTGCGACCCGGGCCGATGTGCTCGCCCAGCTGGGGATTCCGGATGATGGCCTGATCATCGCCGGGTTTGACCGGCCCAACATCCGCTATGTCGTGCACCACCGCGATACGATTGTCCGGCAATTGACCGCCTTGATGGGCGAAATGCCCGGCCCCGGGATCGTCTATGCCCAGACCCGCAAGCGCACTGAGGATCTGGCCGAAAAACTGGCCGCCGCCACCGGACGCCGGGTGCTGCCCTATCACGCCGGGCTGCCGCCTGAAGTCCGCGCTGCCAATCAGGCCGCGTTCGTCGCCAGTGAAGACATGGTGATGGTCGCCACGGTTGCGTTCGGAATGGGGATCGACAAGCCCGATGTGCGCTTCGTCGCCCATGCCGGGGTGCCGAAATCGATCGAGAGTTACTATCAGGAAACCGGCCGTGCAGGCCGCGATGGTGATCCGGCGACCGCGCTGCTGCTGTGGGCGGCAGATGACTTTGCTCGCGCCCGCCAACGCTTGAGCGAGGTTGAGGAACACCGCCGCGCGGGCGAACGGGTGCGGATCGACGCGATGGCTGGGCTCGTTGAAACCGCCGGGTGCCGCCGCGCGTTGTTGCTGCGGCACTTTGGCGAGGACCCACCGCAAAGCTGCGGCAACTGTGACAATTGCCTGGAGGCGCCGGGGATCGCCGATGTCACCACACTGGCGCAAAAGCTGCTTTCAGCCGTCTATCGCACCGGGCAGACTTACGGTTTTGGCCATATCGAAAAGGTGCTGGTTGGCGCAAATGATGAGCGGATCACCCAGCGCGGACATGACCAACTGAGCGTGTTCGGGATCGTCACCGGCGAAGAAGCCCACCTGCTGCGGCCTTTGGCCCGCGCGCTGCAGGCCCGCGGCAGCCTGATCCCGACCGAGCACGGCGGGCTGGCGCTGGGCGGCGATGCCAAGGACGTGCTGAAAGGCGATGCGGCGGTACTGATCGCGTTGGCCCCCAAGGCCGAGCGCAGCCGCAAACCCCGGCGTGAGCGGGCCGGGGCCGCAGTCAACCCGCTGGGCGATCCGCTGTTTGAGGCTTTGCGCGCATTGCGCCGCGATCTCGCCGCTGAGGCTGGGCTGCCGCCCTATGTGATCTTTCACGATTCGACCCTGCGCGAAATGGCCCAGACCCGCCCGGCCAGTATCGCCGCACTGGGCGAGCTGGGCGGGGTCGGGACGCGCAAGCTGGAAGCCTATGGAGAGGCATTTCTGGGCGTGATCCGGCAGTATTGAATATCGCCCATCCCGGCCTTGACAGCGCCGCCCAAATCCAGTCTGAGCCGGTTCTCGAAACGGAATAGGATTATCCCATGGCCGCCTTCGAGACTTTGCTTTCCCCTGTAATCCTGTTCTTCTTGCTGGGCGCGCTGGCGGCCGCGGCACGATCTGATCTGTCGGTGCCGGAACCACTGGCCAAAAGCCTGTCGCT
>JANMHL010000202.1:0-21384 GCA_031375125.1 Novosphingobium sp.
CGTTGGTTACCCAACCGTCGGCTTCATCTCAAACCCGGTTGACCCGAACGGTTAAGCGGCGGCCTCACCGGCCCCATTTTTAGGAGTATCCCACCATGTCAATGTCAGGCGGCAGCGATGATGGCGAGCCGATGATGGAAATGAACACGACGCCGCTTATCGACGTCATGCTCGTTCTGCTCATCATGTTCATCATCACAATCCCGGTGGCCACGCACGCTGTGGACATCAACCTGCCCAATCCGTCGGCTCCGCCGCCGGAGGTGATCATCAAGCGTGACAAGAACAAGTTGGTCATCATGCCCAACAACGAAATCATGTGGAACGGCACCGCGATAAATACCTCGCAACTGGTCAGCCTGCTGAAATCGACGCTGGCAATCAATCCGGAACCGGAACTGCAGTTCCAGCCAGATGCCCAGGCCCCCTATGAAACCAGCATTCAGGTGCTGAACATCATCAAGGGTTCGGGTGTCACAGCCTTCGGGTTTGTCGGCAACGAACAGTACGCCACCTTCGGCAAAGCTGCCAACGCTGGGCAGGCCGGAGCCAACTGATCGGTTGACCGATCAGACGCAGGTCTCGAAAAAGTGAACAAGGGGGCGGAGCGATCTGCCCCCTTTTTCTATGCCCGGCGCCAACCCTCCCCGCGATCTCCGGACGGCCTTGGCACCCGCAATCATGATACGCCCGCTCGTCACTGAAAGCTGGATGGCGCTATTGGCGATCACCCTGAAGCAGGCGTTGAACAAGCCGCCAAGCCAAGGCAAGGCGGATCCCAAGTCGCGCTAGTCTGGATGCTCACGCGGCGGATCAATCCGCATCGCCGCACCAGCCAACCCTTCGGCTTCGAGCAGCAATTCATCGTCGCCCGAGCCTTGCGGCAGGCTCTCTCGCCCGATCATCACCAGCACCGGCACGGCCAGCGGACTGACCCGGTCCAGCACAACGTGCCGCACCTCGCGTCCGGCCCGTTCGAGCAAGCCCGCCAACCGCCCAATATCGGTCATCCGCGCTCGGGCATCGGCCCAGGCCGCCTCGATTAGCACGTGGCCCGGCTCGTGCTTTCGCAGCACGTCGTAAATCAAGTCGGTTGAAAAGGTCACCTGCCGTCCGGACTTGCGCTGACCCGGCTGCTGGCGTTCGACCAACCCGGAAATCACCGCAACCTCGCGGAACGCGCGCTTCAGCAAATAGCTGTCCTCAACCCATTCGGTAAACTCATCTGTCAGAATATCCGGCGAAAGCAGCGCCGCTGGATCATCGACCGGACGCAGGCTCCACACCGCAAACGAATAGTCATTGGCGACAAACCCCAGCGGTGCCAGCCCGCGCTGCTCCATCCGCCGGGTCAGCAGCATCCCCAGAGACTGGTGTGCTGGCCAGCCTTCAAAGCAATAGAACACCGTGTAGTGTTTGTCGGCGTGGGGAAAACTCTCAACCAGCAACCGCCCCGGCCCGGGCAATTCCGACCGCCAATCCTGCACTTCGAGCCATTCGCGGACATCATCGGGAAACTGCGCCCAGCCGGCCCGATCCGCCAACAACTCCTGCACCCGCTCAGCCAGATGCGTGGTCAGCGGCAAGCGCTGGCCCATGTAGCTTGGGATTTGGCCGGTCCTTTTGGCGGCGCGGACCGTCAGTTCGGTGTCGCGCATTGCCTCAACTTCCAGATCGAGCCCGGCGAACCGGAAAGTCTGGCCCGGCCTGAGCCCGGCCGCAAAATTCTCTTCGACCCGGCCCAGCGAGCGCCCGTTACGGAACCGGACATCGACCATCTCGCTGTCGATAATGATCCCGGCGTTGAGCCGAAACCGCGCGGCGTGTTGCGGATGGGTCAGCCGCCACAGGCCATCGCGCCCACGTATGATTCGCTGAAACCGGTCATAGGCGCGCAGGGCATAGCCGCCGTTGCCAACAAAGCTAAGCACTCGCGCCCAGATCGCCGGATCGATCCAGCCATAGGCGCTGGCCGAGCGGACCTCAGCCAGCAAGGCATCGCCGTCGAATGGCCCGCAGCAGGCCCGCGCCATCACGTGCTGCGCCAGCACATCCAACCCACCCGGCCGAAATGCCTCACCATCGCGTTGCCCGGCTTCAACCGCCTGTTCGGCGGCAAACGCCTCAAGAAATTCAAACCGGTTTCCCGGCACCAACAGCGCCCGACTGGCCACATCCAGCCGGTGCCCAGCCCGCCCGATCCGTTGCAGCAACCGCGACGAACCCTTGGGCGCGCCCATCTGCACCACCAGATCGATATCGCCCCAATCGACCCCCAGATCGAGGCTGGAGGTCGCGACCAGTGCGCGCAGTTCGCCGCGCGCCATCGCGCCTTCGATCTTGCGCCGCGCCTCTTTAGACAATGAACCGTGGTGCACCCCGATCGGCAGCACATCCGCGTTGGCATTCCACAACTGCTGAAAAATGAACTCGGCCAGAAAGCGCGTGTTGCAAAAAATCAGCGTGGTCCGGTTGACTTTGATCGCCTGATACAGCTGCGGCACCGCCCAGGCCGCCGCGTGTCCGCCCCATGGCACCCGCGCCCCATCGGGCAGCAGGATTGAAAGCTCGGGCTTGGCCCCCTGCTCCCCTTCGACCAGCGCGACCTGCCCGGCATCGCCGTGTGGCGCCAGCCACTGCGCAAAGGCGCCCGGATCGGCCAAAGTTGCCGACAGGCCGACCCGTTGCAGTCCTGGTGCCAAGGCCTGCAGCCGCGAAAGCGCCAGTGCCAGCAGATCGCCGCGCTTGGTTGGCGCAAAGGCGTGAATCTCGTCAATCACCACGCGCTTCAGGCCGGAAAACAGCGTCGCAGCCTCTGGATAGGACAACAACAGCGAGAGCGATTCGGGCGTAGTCAGCAACACTTGCGGCGGGCGGGCGCGCTGGCGGGCTTTGCGGTCGGACGGCGTATCACCGCTGCGCACTTCGATCCGCAGCGGCAGGCCCAGTTCGGCCACCGGCGTCAACAAATTGCGCTGAACATCGTGGGCCAGCGCTTTCAGCGGCGAGACGTACAGCGTGTGAAGTCCCTCGTGCGGCTGCGCTCCGGCCAACCGCGACGGGCAGAAATCGGCCAGCGTCGGCAGAAACCCGCCCAGCGTCTTGCCCGCGCCGGTATCGGCCACCAGCAGCGCATGTTTGCCACTTGTCGCCACTGCGAGCATCTCAGCCTGATGCCGCCGCAAGCGCCAGCCGCGCGCGGCGAACCATTGCGCAAGTTCAGGGGGGAGCTGGGCCGTTGGCATTACCGCCGCCTTGCCATGGATTACCGCGCAGCGCACCTTGGTCCTTCCCATTGCACCAACATCGGCCCAAACCGCGCACATGACCGTCATCGTCTATTCCGAACTCTATGCCACCGGGCTGGCCCTGGCCTTGGGCCTGTTGATCGGGGTCCAGCGCGGCTGGGTCAACCGCGCCAATCCGGCGGGTAGCCGCTTTGCCGGGGTGCGGACCTATGGTCTGTTCGGATTGGCGGGCGGGGTCGCCGGGGTGCTGCAGAGCCGCGCAACAGTATTAGCGTTCGTCCTACTGGCGGCCAGCGCCGGGCTGGTCCTGCTGGGCTATTGGCGTTCTACAAAAGGTCGCGCTTCCATCAGCGGCACTGCCAGCCTGACCGGACTGATTACGCTAGCCGCCGGGTTCCTGGCCGGGAGCGGCGAATTTGCGCTGGCATCGGCCTTGGCCGGAACGACCGTGCTGGTGCTTGCCCAGCGGACCCGCTGGCATCACTGGTTGCGCCACATCGAAGCGAATGAGATGCAGGCGATCGCCCGGTTCGCCCTGATCGCCCTGGTGATCCTGCCGCTGCTGCCCGACACACCGTTCGGTCCCTATGGCACATGGCGGCCGCGCCAGTTGTGGCTGGTGGTGGTGCTGGTCTCGGGCTTTTCGTTCGCGGGCTATGCCGGGGTTAAGCTGCTTGGCCCGGCGCGCGGGATAATGGCAACTGCGGCGGCGGGATCGATGGTATCCTCAACCGCTGTTACCGCAGCACTGGCCGGGAAACTGCGTGATGCAGCGGGCGATCCCCGGCTGCTCAACGCGGGGGTCGCGTTGGCCAGCGCCACAATGTTCCTGCGGGTGACATTGTTGACGGCCGCCTTGGCGCCGTTCGCGCTGGCTGGCTTTGCAGCACTGGCGCTGCCCGCGATGCTGACCAGCCTGCTGGCTTGCTGGTTGATCCTGCGCAGGCCGGAAGCGGCGAATTCAGGCCCGGTCGAAGCCATCTCTGTCCGCAATCCGTTTGAGCTTAAGCCAGCGTTGCTACTGATGGCCCTGACCATGGCGCTGATGCCGGTCGCGCGCTGGGTGCTGGAGCGGTACGGCGATGCCGGGCTAGCCGCAGTGCTGGCGATATCCGGAACGGTCGATGTCGATTCGGCGATCATCACGATGGGCAATTTGCCGCCCGGCACTCTCACCCCGCGCGTCGCGGCACTGGTGCTGGCGCTGCCGGTTACGCTCAACACGCTGTTCAAGACGGCCGCGCTGCTCAGTTTGGCGGGTTGGCGCAAGGGCTGGCCCAGCGCCAGCGCAATGCTGGTCAGCTTGCTGGCGCTAGGCGGCGGGGTGCTCGCAGTCTATTAGTGCGAAGCCTGCGCCCCGCGATCCAGTCCGCTGGCCGCCAGTTGCGCGTCGATCTGCGCCATCAGTCGGTCCAGTCCGGCCTGATCATCGCTTTCCGCCCGTGCAACCAGCACGTCCTGGGTGTTCGAGGCGCGCAGCAGCCACCAGCCGTCGGGAGTTGAGACGCGCACGCCATCGGTGGCATCGACATCCGCTCCGGCGGCAGACAGCCGCCCACGCACTTCCTCGACCACAGCAAATTTGCGGCTTTCGTCGACTTGAAAGCGCAGCTCGGGCGTGTTGACCAGCGCGGGCATTTCGCCGCGCAGCTGGGTCACCGATTTGCCCAGCCGGACCGAGGCTGCGATCAGCCGGATCGCGGCGTACAGCGCATCATCAAAGCCGTAATAGTCGTGCGCAAAAAACACATGGCCGCTCATCTCGCCAGCCAGCGGCGCGCCAGTCTCTTTCATTTTGGATTTAATAAGGCTGTGTCCGGTTTTCCACATAACCGGCCGTCCACCCAGCTGAGTGACTCGTTCGAATAAAGCCCGAGAGGCCTTCACATCGGCGATAACCGTGGCCCCAGGCAAAACGCGCAGGAGCTCTTCGGCGTAGATCATGAGCAATTGGTCACCCCAGATTACCCGGCCTGTGCCGTCGATCGCTCCGATGCGGTCGCCATCGCCATCAAAAGCTACCCCGAAATCGAGCTTCTTGGCTGCGACCAGTGCTTTCAGATCGGCCAAGTTCTTTTCTTCAGTGGGATCCGGATGATGGTTCGGGAACGTCCCATCCACTTGGGTGAAGAGCAGATGGTGTTCGCCAGGAAGATTTTGCGTCAACAGTTCGAGCGCGGGGCCGGCGGCCCCGTTGCCCGCGTCCCAACCGATCTTGAACTTCGCGAGGTCAGCCCGGTCAATCCCGGCGAGCCCTTCGAGCATCCGCGCGACATAGGCGTGCAGAACCTCGCGCTGCTGGTGAGTCCCGGTGCCAGTGGCCCAGGCCCCGGCAGCGGCGAGTCGGCCCAGTTCCTGGATATCATCGCCGAAGAACGGCCGCCCCTGAAATACCATCTTGAAGCCATTGTAATTGGCGGGGTTGTGGCTGCCAGTTATCTGAATGCCGCCCTGCACATCTTCGGCTGAAGCCTCAGCATAATAGAGCATCGGGGTCGGCCCCATCCCGACACGCACCGCATCCAGCCCGCTGTCATTGATCCCCCGAATCAGCGCCGCTTCCAGCATCGGCGAGCTGAGCCGCCCGTCATAGCCGACCGCCACAGTGCGCCCCCCGGCCTGCCCGAGCAGCGTGGCAAAGCCACGCCCGATCGCATAGGCATCGGCCTCGCCCAGCGTTTCGCCGATGATCCCGCGGATATCGTATTCACGCAGCACGGTGGGGTGGAACAGGTGGGTCATGATTTCTCCATTTCGCGGCGGGTCGCCTGCGCCAGCAGCAGATCGCGGGCAGCATTGGCCCGGTGGACCGCTTCGTTGCTGCCGCCGTGGTCCGGGTGGACCCGGATCAGCAGGCGGCGATGCGCCTCTGCTATCTCTGCCCGGGTTGCAGTTCTGTTTACGCCCAGCAGGTTACGCGCCTGCGCCGCTGCCGACGAGCGTTCCGACGCGGCCAGCCAGGTCCACGGCCACTGGCCAGTGAGCATCCGGGCCACCACGCAACCGAGCAAAACAAGGATCAACAGGCGGACCATCCGCTCTGCCCTATCAGGCTGGTGTGGGCAGCGCCAGTTCCGGTGCAGCCTTGGCCGGCATCGGCAGGCCAAGCGAGGCCACCAATGCGCGCAGCTCCTGCCGGGCGACGAGGTGACTGGTGCCGAGTTCGCCCAGATGACCCTTGTCGAGCAAGGTCAGGCCAGAAGGAAACAGTTCGCGGTAGATCACCCGTTCCGACAGGCCATTCGACACGCGAAAGCCAACCCGCTTGGACAACTCAGTCAGCGCCTGATCGAGCCGCTTCATATTGCGCGCCTCGGTATGCTGGGTGCGGTTGCGGACTACCACCCAGTCCATTTCGCGGCGCTTATCCGTGATGGTCGCCATCGCCCGCTTCTTGCGCGCTTCCCAGATCAGTTCAGCATAAAACGATAGCCGGCGGACCTTGAAGGTTTCGGCATCGACCTGACCGATCAGATCGAAATCGACAAAGCTGTCATTCAGCGGCGTAACCAGCGTGTCAGCCTCGGTCGCGACGTGGCGGGCAAAGGGATCATCGCGGCCGGGCGTATCGAACACGATGAAATCCATCCCCTGCGATAGTTCGGCAATCTGCGCATCGAGCGCTTCAACCGTGGTGCCGTTAAACACATCGAACCGCGCGGTCGGCAAAGTGACGCTGCGCCGCCGTTCGGTTTCGGCCCGGTTTTCGAGATAGCGATGCAGTGTCCGCTGGCGCGGATCGAGATCGAGCGCGGCGACTTTTGCGCCCTGATAGGCCAGCGCGATGGCAATGTGGACCGCCGTGGTTGATTTGCCGGTGCCGCCCTTTTCGTTGGCGAAGACGATGCGATGGGGGCCGAATTGCGAAGACACTGGGTGGGGTGAACCTGATTTTGAGTGGTTGCCGCGTGCTGCAGTGCAACGTAAGGCGGGCGGGCTCTCGCTGCATGAGGGTCTTATCCAAGGGGAATCGCAGGTGCAAACGCTGCGGCAACTTGATCCACTGCGCAGTGCCGTTTGCGCACTGAAAACCGACGGGCCGTTGGCGCTGGTGCCGACCATGGGCGCGCTCCACGAAGGCCACCTGACGCTGGTCCGTGAGGCCAAGCGGCGCGCGACCCACGTTGCCGTCTCGATCTTCGTCAATCCGCGCCAGTTTGGCGCGAACGAGGATTTGTCCACCTATCCCCGGCAGCTTGCGGCCGATCAGGCGCTGCTCGAAGCCGAAGGGGTCAGCCTGGTCTGGGCCCCCGATGCGGCGGTGATGTACCCGCCCGGCTATGCTACCACAGTCGCAGTCGATGGGGTCAGTGAAGGCCTATGCGGTTCAGTCCGGCCGAGCCATTTCGATGGCGTAGCCACGGTGGTTTGCAAACTGTTCAATCAGGTGCGTCCGGACCTCGCCTTTTTCGGCGAGAAAGACTGGCAGCAATTGGCAGTGATTCGCCAGATGGCGCGCGATCTCGATCTGCTCGAACCGCGCGCCGACGCAATTGTCGGCGTCCCGACGGTTCGCGAAGCCGATGGGTTGGCGCTCTCTTCGCGCAATGCCTACCTCTCACCCGCCGCCCGGGCCCAGGCCGCCGCCCTGCCGCGCGCGATGCGGGCGGCGACAGCCGAAATCAAAGCGGGGGCTGCGGTAACAGTGACGCTCGTCAAGCTGGAAGCTGCGTTGTTGGCTGCTGGATTTTCCTCGGTCGACTATGCCGAGATCCGCGATGCTGGATCGCTGGCCCCACTGACACAGCTTGGCAAGGACCCGGCCCGCTTGCTGGTCGCCGCGCGGATCGGCGGAACCCGGTTGATCGACAATATGGCGATCTGAACCGCAACTTGGCGGATTCGTGCAATTCATCGGGTTCTAGTCAAGGCAACACCGCGATCAAGGCGACGCGTGCGAACCCGCGCTTGCCGGGGGCAGGGCGGGCTTGTTTCGGCAAGTCCGCCCGTTCTGCCTCAGCCGGGAACGCCCGGCCAGCGCAATCCAAAGCTGGTGTGGGGCTGGAGCGGGTAGCGGGAATCGAACCCGCATAGCCAGCTTGGAAGGCTGGTGCTTTACCACTAAGCTATACCCGCGCACGCCAGAGCGCCTGTGGTCGCCCTATGCGTCAGACCTGCCGCGCGGTCAATCCGCTGCACCCAACCTACAGTAAATACAGCTTTACCTTGAATCAAACCGGGCGCAGCTTTCGCTCCGCCGCGTGGACGGCGCAAAAAATGGAGGGGTCTATGACAAATATGAAAGCCTTATGGGCAGAGACTTTCGGAACATTCTGGTTGGTGTTTGGCGGCTGCGGCAGCGCGGTGTTTGCGGCAGCCTTTCCGGAACTGGGAATTGGCTTTGCCGGGGTCAGCCTGGCGTTCGGCCTGACCGTGCTGACCATGGCCTATGCCGTCGGCCACGTTTCGGGCGGACATTTCAACCCGGCGGTGACGGTCGGGCTGTGGGCCGGTGGGCGCTTCAATCAGAAGGACGTGTTGCCCTATATCGTCGCGCAAGTGGTCGGGGCGATTATCGCAGCGTTTGTTCTGTACTGGCTGCTGAAAGGCCAGCCAGGTTGGGAACTGGGGGCCGGGAAACTCGCCAGCAATGGCTATGATGCGGCTTCACCCGGCAAGTTCAGCATGGGCGCGGCCTTTGTCGCCGAAGTGCTGCTGACCGCGATGTTCCTGATGATCATCATGGGATCAACTCACAAGCTGGCCCCGGCTGGCGCGGCGCCGATTGCGATCGGTCTGGCGCTAACCCTGATCCACCTGATCTCAATCCCAATCACCAACACCTCGGTCAATCCGGCGCGCAGCACCGGCCCGGCCTTGGTCGAGGGCGGGGTGGCCTTGCAGCAGCTGTGGCTGTTCTGGCTGGCCCCGATGATCGGCGGCGTACTGGGCGGGATTGGCTACCGGACTTTGCTGGCCGATAACGACTGATCTGGTGTTGGCGTAAAAAGGGGCGGCTCTCCGGCTGGAGAGTCGCCCCTTTTGCGTTGTGTGGGCCCAAAGCAAAACGCCCCGGCGCTCAACTGAGGGCCGGGGCGCATTGTGCTTATCAGCGAGAAGGAAAGGCTTAGTGGCCCTTCTTCTCTGCCCAGATATTGCGATAGCTCATATAGCCCAGCACGGTCGCAAAGACCATGAACAGCAGCCAGACGAAGCCGGTCTGATGACGCTTTTCCAATTCGGGTTCAGCGGTCCAGACCAGGAATGCAGCGACGTCCTGGGCCATCTGATCCTTGGTTGCCTTGGTTCCATCCGAATAGGTGACCAAATCGTCCGATCCCAGCGGCGGCGCCATCGCGATGTTGAGGTTCGCGAAATACGGGTTGTAATGCATGTTCGCGCCGGTCTTCGAATCCGGGAACTTCGCCAACAGCTCAGCTGGCTGGCTCGCTTCGTAGCCCGTTATCAGCGAATAGACATAGGCCGCGCCGCCGTGCCGCGCCTTGGTGATCAGCGACAGGTCTGGCGGATGGCCAACCCCGGCATAGACCACCGGTGGGAACTTGTCGGCCGGCAGGCCCGGGCGATCCTTTTCTTCACCGGTCAGCGGGTCCTTGGCGGTGATCGTCGCTTTGGCCGCAATCGCTTTTACTTCGGCTTCGTTGTAGCCGAGCTTTTCCAGATCGCGATAGGCGACCTGCTTGATCGCGTGGCACGAGGCGCAAACGCCCTGATAGACTGCAAAGCCGCGCTGTAGCTGGGCTTCGTCAAACTTGCCGAACGGGCCATCGCTGGTCAGCTTGAGCGGCTTGAGGTGATGCTTCACGAACAGCTTTTCGGCGGACGGCTTGGGCGGTTCGCTGATGCGGTTGAACAGCCCCGTTCCGAATGCGAGCAGCAAGGCCAGCGAGAAAAACGCGCCGACAGCGAGAGAGATGATGCGGATCATGGTATCTAGTCCCTCTCTAGGAGTTCAGCTCTTGCCGCCCAGCGCGGCTTTTTCATCGTTACCAAGGACAGCCTCGGTGATCGAAAACGGCAGCGGATCGGGGCGCTCGATCGACGAAACGATCGGGACAATGATCAGGAAGTGGGCGAAATAGTACAGCGTCGCCAGCTGGCTCAGCATCACATAGGGTTCTTCAGCCGGGGCGCCGCCGCAATAGAACAGCACCGCCATCGCCGGGATCAGACCAAACCAGAAGAACTTGCGGTACATCGGGCGATAATTGGCCGATCGAACCGGTGACTTGTCCAGCCAAGGCAGGAAGAACCACACCAGGATAGCCGAGAACATGGCCAACACACCCATCAGCTTGGCCGGAACGATCAGGAAATCGACCGTAAAGGCGCGCAGAATCGCGTAGAACGGCCAGTAATACCATTCGGGCACGATATGCGCCGGGGTCTGCATCGGGTTGGCTGGAATATAGTTATCCGGGTGACCCAGCGCGTTTGGCATGAAGAACACGTAGACGCTGAAAATCACCATAAACAGCGCGACTGTCCAGCCATCCTTGCCGACATAATAGGGATAGAACGGTACGGTATCGCTCTTGTCCTTCACTTCGACCCCGGTCGGGTTCGACGAGCCCGGGATGTGC
Source organism: Novosphingobium sp. (assembly GCA_031375125.1). GTDB lineage: Bacteria > Pseudomonadota > Alphaproteobacteria > Sphingomonadales > Sphingomonadaceae > Novosphingobium. The sequence goes on from JANMHL010000202.1 coordinate 10,793, forward strand.
AGCGCCCAGACGTGAAGGATCACCACGCCGAGGATCACGAACGGCAGCAGGAAGTGCAGCGAGAAGAACCGGTTCAGCGTGGCGTTATCGGGCGAAAACCCGCCCAGCAGCCATTCGCGGAAGGCATCGCCAACCAGCGGAATCGCCGAGAACAGACCGGTAATCACCTGCGCGCCCCAGAACGACATCTGGCCCCACGGCAGGACATAGCCCATGAATGCGGTGGCCATCATCAGCAGGAAGATCACCACGCCCAGCAGCCAGATCATTTCGCGCGGGGCCTTGTAGGATCCGTAATAGAACCCGCGGAAGATGTGCAGATAGACCACCACAAAGAACGCCGAGGCGCCATTGGCGTGGGTATAGCGCATCAGCCAGCCCCAGTTGACGTCGCGCATGATGTGCTCGGTCGAATCGAACGCAATCCGCGCATCGCCAGCATAATGCATCGCCAGCACGATCCCAGTGACGATCTGAATGATCAGGCACAGCCCGGCCAGGAACCCGAAGTTCCAGAAATAGTTCAGGTTGCGCGGCACTTCATAGCCGCCGCCAACCGCGTTGTAGACCAGACGCGGAAACGGCAGCCTCTCGTCCAGCCACACCATCGCGGGAGTGCTCGGCTTATATTCGTTTGCCCAGGGAAAGCTCATGGTCTGTTGCCTCAGCCGATCTTGACGACAGTGTCGGAAGTGAATTCATACTCCGGAACCTGCAGGTTTTTCGGAGCCGGGCCTTTGCGAATGCGCGCGGCCGTATCATAATGCGAACCGTGGCAAGGGCAGAAATAGCCGCCATACTCACCCTTCACTTCGCCTGCAGTGGTGCCAAGCGGAATGCAACCCAGATGGGTGCAAACACCCATCGTGATCAGCCAGTTTTCATGGCCTTCCTTGGTGCGTTCTTTCAGGGTCTGCGGGTCGCGCAGGCCGGACACATCAACCTTGTTCGCTTCTTCGATTTCAAGCGCGGTCAGGTTGCGGATGAACAGCGGTTGTTTGCGGAACACCGCCTTGATCGCCTGCCCTGGTTGGACCGCGCTGATATCAACCTCGGTCGAGCCCTGCGCCAGCACATCGGCCGACGGGGCCATTTGGCTGATCAACGGCAGCAACACCGCAGCCCCGCCAGCGCCCGCTGCGCTTACCGCTGCGATATTGATGAAATCACGCCGCCGAACTCCTTCGCCGCCCGGTGCGGCCAGAGTATCGATGCCAGCATCATGTGCCATGGTCGAACTGATCCTGTTGTTGTGGCCACCCCGGTAAGTGCACTGCACCTGACCGAACCGACCCCCCGTAATCCCGGCTTTGGAAAGCCCCTTGCAAAGCCCCTATGCCAACCGTCCGTGCGCTGCAAGATGCAGCCTGCCCGGTCGGTTTGGCGGGCCTGATAGACTCGAAGCCGCGCCCTGCCAACTGCCAATTTGTGCATAGTTGTTGCGCTTAGCGAAACTGGCTCAATCGAGCCCGATCAAGGACATTTGGCGGCCGTAGTCCGGCTCGGCGCGGTGGGTTGCGCGGCGGAATGAAAAGAACCCGGCTTCATCGCGGTAGGTATCAAGCCCGAGCCGCTGGACCACGCCGATTCCGGCCCGTTCGAGCCGCTCTGCGACATAGAATTCAAGGTCAAACTGCCAATGGTCTGGCTTTCCGGCGGCGAAGAACCGGGCGTTGCCCTGGTCTTCGCCCAGCAGCCGCTGCTGAAACCCTGCATCAACCTCATAACTAGATTGGGCAATGCACGGCCCGATTGCGGCGGCAATATCGCTGCGCCGTGCTCCCAACGCCTCCATCGCGGAGATCGTGCTGTCGGTCACCCCGGCAACCGCGCCTTTCCAACCGGCATGGGCCGCGCCAATTATTCCGGCGTTGCGATCTGCCAGCAGCACCGGCGCGCAATCTGCGGTGACGATGCCGAGCAGCAGGCCGGGCTGATCGGTGACCAAGGCATCGGCATGGGGCCGCGCGTCATCGCTCCACTCCCCTGCCACGACACAATCGGCGCTGTGGACCTGATAGACTGTCACCAGCCGGGCACCCGGCAATACCGCCGCGACGGCCCGCGTCCGGTTTTCAGCTACAGCGGCGGCATCATCGCCGCTGCCTATCCCCAAATTGAGTCCAGCGGCCAACCCGGTCGAAACCCCGCCGCGCCGCCCAAGAAAGCCGTGCGCAACGCCGTCCAGCGCGTCTGCGCGGTGGACTTCGACGGGATCAGCCAAGGCTTTTGCTCACTTGCTCAAAGGTATCTTTCGACAATCCAGGCACCGCGACAATCCGCTCCAGCTCGGCCCGCATCAAAGCAGCCCGACCCGGTTCGATCCTCCGCCAGCGCCCCAGCGGTGCAACAAACCGCGCCGCCGTCTGCGCGTTGAACGGATCGAGCGCGAGGATCAGATCGGCGATCAGCCGGTAGCCTGCCCCATCGGCCTGATGGAACACCCCCGGATTGACCGCCGCCGCCATATAAAGCGCGCGGGCGCGGTTGGGGTTGCTGAGGGTGAAATCGGGATGATCGGCCAGCGCCCTGACATGATCCAGCACCGCCGGGTGGAGCGATCCGGCCTGCAGCGAGAACCACTTGTCGACCACCAGCGCGTTCCCGGCATAGCGCGCGTGAAACTGCGCCAGCTTTTCCGTTCGCAACGGGGTGTCGAGCCCGCACAGCACCATCAGCGCGCCTTGCCGGTCAGTCATATTGTCCGCGCCATCAAATTGCCCGGCGGCGAGCTGTGCGGCCAGAACCGGCGTTCCGGCAGCAAGCAAGGTCAGCGCCTGGGTCTTGATCTTGCGCGCGCCCTTGGCTTTGGCCGACAGATCGTAAGGCACCGCACTAGCCCGCGCATGGAGTGCCACCAGGTGGTCATGCAGGGCACCACCCAGCTGCGCTTTTAGTGCCTCACGCGCAGTCCGGATCGCGCCCGGATCGGCCGCCGCGAACTGCTCGGCCAGATAGGCTTCGCCCGGCAGGATCATCAATTCGCCGCGCATCAGATCGTCAAGCCCGGGGTCGGCAATCACTTTGCCCAGCGCCTCGGCGATTGCAGTCGCGCCGGCGGTATCAGCATCCCCGCCAATTACCGCCAGCAGGTGCTGGACGGCGATCTGCTGCAGCGCCTCATAGCGGGCAAACGGATCATCATCATGCGCCGCCAAAAACGACAGATCAGCCCGGCTGGTATCCGCAGCTATGCTTACCGGAGCGGAAAAGCCGCGGTTCAGCGACAGCACCGGACGGACCGGAAAACCGGGGAAGGCAAACTCCATCTCGGCCCGGTCGAGCACCACCAGTTGTTCACCGCGATGCTGGCCGGTAGCCGGATCGAACAGCGCCAGTTTGAGCGGGATCACCATAGGCTGTTTTTCGCGTTGACCCGGCGTGGCGGGAACCTCCTGCCGCAGCGCCAAGGTCGCCGTATCGCCGTCATGGCTGAGTTGCGCGGTCACTTTGGGTGTCCCGGCTTGGCTGTACCAGCGGCGGAACTGAGCGAGGTCGATCCCGGCCCCGTTCTCGATCGCCGTGACAAAATCCTCGCAAGTCGCCGCCTCGCCATCGTGGCGATTAAAGTAGAGATCGGTGCCTGCGCGAAACCGCTCGGTGCCCACGAGCGTCCGCAACATCCGGATCACTTCGGCGCCCTTGCTATAGACGGTCGAAGTGTAGAAGTTGGAAATCTCCTGATAAGAATCGGGCCGGATCGGGTGCGCTAAGGGCCCCGAATCCTCGGGGAACTGCGCACTGCGCAGCACCCGCACATCCTCGATCCGCTTGACCGCTGCGCTGCCCATGTCCTGGCTGAACAACTGGTCACGCAGCACGGTGAAGCCTTCCTTCAGGCTCAGCTGGAACCAGTCGCGGCAGGTGACCCGGTTGCCCGACCAGTTGTGGAAGTATTCGTGCGCGACCACGCTTTCGATCCCGTCATAATCCATGTCAGTCGCGGTATCGGGGTCGGCCAGAATGTAGCGGGTGTTGAAGACGTTGAGGCCCTTGTTCTCCATCGCGCCCATGTTGAAATCGCTGACCGCGACGATGTTGAACAGGTCGAGGTCATACTCGCGCCCGAAGGTGTCTTCGTCCCATTTCATCGAATCCTTCAGCGCCTGCATCGCATGGTGCGTGCGGTCCTGATCGCCCTCTCGGACCCAGATGTTCAGGTCGACCGAGCGGCCTGACGTGGTGGTGAAAGTGCTGTGATTGGCCACCAGATCGCCCGCGACCAGTGCGAACAGATAGCTCGGCTTGGGCCAGGGATCATGCCATTCGGCCCAGTGAGTGCCGTCCGCCGCTTCGCCGGTAGCAGTGCAATTGCCGTTGGAGAGCAGCACCGGGAACGCCGCCTTCGGCCCTGCCATCCGCACCGTGTAGACCGACAGCACATCGGGCCGGTCGGGCGCGAAAGTGATCCGGCGAAACCCTTCGGCTTCGCACTGGGTGCAAAGCATCCCGTTCGAGGCATAGAGCCCCATCAGCTGACTGTTCGCCGCCGGGTTGATTTTCGTCACGATACCAACGCGGTGCGCTTCGCCCGGCAGGTCGATCAGCAGGTCGGCGCCGTCCATCCGCCAATCGTTCACCGGCTGGCCATCGACCGAAACCGTGTCAACGGTGATCCCGTCGCCGCGCAGCCGCAGGGTCACCGCGGCGCTGCCTGCCGGGTTGCGCTGAACGTCCAGTTCGGCGGTAACCCGCGTTTCCTCAAGCCCCAGCGCAAAGTCGAGGCTGACTTCGGGGACCAGCCATTCGGGCGGCTGATACTCTTCGCGGCGGATGACGGGCGGGGCGACTTCGGGGGTTGCTTGGATGTCCATGGCGCCTTTCTAGCCATGCTGCTTCCGAATGCCAGCGCCTCCGCCTATGGAATAGGGCGATGCATCGGATTTTCATCTTTGGACTGGGCTATAGCGCCAGCCGGATCGCCGCCGCGCTGGAGGCGCAGGGCTGGGAAGTGCTCTCGACCGGGCGTGATGGGACGCTGCGGTTTGATGATGCCAGCAACGTCCGGATCGCCCTGGCCGATGCCAGCCATGTCCTTTCGTCGGTCCCACCATCGGCTGATGGCGACCCGGTAATCGATACTTACGGCCCTGCACTGGCGGGCAAAGCCCTGCTCTACCTGTCCTCAACCGGGGTCTACGGCGACACCAAGGGGGCCTGGGTGGATGAAAGTGCGGTCACCGGTCTGGGCCGCCGTACGGCGCGGGCCGAAGCGGACGCACAATGGCTGAAACTAGGGGCGCGGGTGCTGCGGCTGCCCGGAATCTATGGTCCAGGCCGCTGCGCGCTGGAGCGGGTCAAAAGCGGCGAAGCGCGACGAATTGCCATTATAGATCAAGTGTTTAGCCGTGTTCATGTCGACGATATCGTTCAGGCTGCACAACTGGCACTTAACGCTGCACAAGGTGCGTACAACATCGCTGACGATGCGCCATGCAGCCAGAACGAAGTGATCGAACACGCCTGCCGCCTGCTTGGCCTGCCGCTGCCGCCGCTCCAGACGCTGGAAGAGGCGAACCTAAGCCCGATGGCCCTGGCTTTTTATGCCGAAAACCGCCGGGTCGCGAATGGTAAGGCCAAGCGTCTGCTGGGTTGGCAGCCGCGCTATCCGACGTACCGCGAGGGGCTAGCCAGCTGCCTTGCGGCCGCTCAGCGCGATTAATAGCCCAGCCATCGCCATCACCGCGCCGCCGCCGGCCAGCAAGGTCCAGCGATAGCCTTCGAACACAGTCGAAAGCGCCATCGCCACCACTGGCACCGCAACGCCGTTGTACGACGCCGGACCCGGACCCCAATCGCGGATCAGCTGCGTATACAGCGGGAATGTCAGCGCCGATCCGACCAGCCCGAGATAGGCGACACCAGCCAGATAGGCTGGGCGCGTATCGAAAACCGGGTGCCCGACCGCTAGCGCAGCATAAATCGCACTCGCCACCACGCCCCAGAACATCCCCCAGCCCATCAGCGGCAATACCGAAACCCCGTGCGCAGTCTTGGTCGCTTGCAGCAAGTTACCAACCGAGACCGAAAAAATGGCGAAGATCACCAGCAGCACTCCGGTCGTTACCCCGCCACCGCCAACGGGGGCGATCCGGTATTCGTGCACGATCAGCAAGGCGATCCCGGCCAAGGCAATCACCGAGCCCGCCACGAACCGCCCGCTCATCCGGTTGCCCAACACAACCCGCGCGAGCACGGCATTGGGCAGGATCATCAGCGCAAAGACCACCGCGACCAGTCCCGACGTGAGGTAATGCTCTGACCGGTAAATCAGTTGAAAATTGAGGCTGAACTGGAACAGCCCCATGGCCACGGCCAGTGCCTGTTCCCGCGCGGTCAAGCGCAGCCGCTCACCCCGCAGCAAGGCCAGCAGCAGCATCGCACCGGCCGCCAGCACAAACCGCCAGACCACCGACCACGCCGCTGGAACCGCGCTGATCTGATCCTTGATCACCAGCCAGGTCGATCCCCAGACCAGCGCCAGAACGATAAAGGCCCCGATCGAACGCGGGGTCAGTGCCGCTCCGTTCACAACGCAGCAATCGCGCGGGCCAACCCCGCGACGTGCCCCGGATCGCTGTTCCACGCCGTGACCAACCGCGCCGCACCGGCGCCCCAGTCATAGAACGAGAAACCGGCCCCGCGCAGGGCTTCGCGCTCAGCAGAGTTCAGCCGCACGAACAGCTCGTTGGCCTCAACCGGGTGGAGCAGGCGATCCTGTGCCGCCCCGGCCAGTTCCTGCGCAGCGGCATTGGCCGCGCGGGCATTGTCGAGCCACAGCCCACCGTCGACCAGCGCCAGCACTTGCGCGGCCAGAAACCGGCCCTTTGATTGCAGATGTCCGGCCCGTTTGCGCCGCAGCCGGGTAACCTCAGCCAGTCCTTCGTCAAAGAACACCAGCGCTTCGGCGCTCATCCCGCCGTTCTTGACACAGCCGAACGATAGCGCGGCGGCGCCCTGGCAGGCTTCCCACGGACTGCACCCTAAGAATGCCACGGCGTTGGCAAAGCGCGCGCCATCAACGTGAAGCGCCAGACCGTGCGCCGCCGCCGCTGCCGCCATCGCCGCCATTTCAGCGGGCTGATAAGCGCGGCCATATTCACTCGCCTGGGTAACTGAAACGGCCTGCGGCTGAACCTGATGGACGTCCTTGCGGATCCCCGCGATCACCGCGTCGAGGCTGGCTGGGGTCAGCTTAGCCCCTTCACCCTCGGCCAGGATCAGTTTTGCACCATGGGTGTAGAACCCCGGCGCGCCGCCCTCGTCGGTTTCGATATGGGCTTCGCGGTGGCAGATCACTCCGCCGTGGGGCGGCACCATGCTGGCCAGCGCGAGGCAATTGGCGGCCGTTCCCGTGGCAACCCACAACACAGCGCATTCGCGCCCGAACAGCGCACCGAATTCAGCATCCAGCCGCTGGCTCAACGCATCATTGTCATAGGGTGCGTCAGCCGCATCGGCGGCGCGCAGCGCGTCCCACACCCGGGGGTGGACAGCGGCGGCATTGTCAGAGAGGAACTGCATAGGGGCCCGCCATGGTGCGCCCCGCGCCACCCGTCAAGCAGGAGAGCGGCAATGGAACAGGTCACGATAACTCGCCACGGCACCGCCGCGAAAGGCGAATACCACGCCCGTGTTCCCGGCAGTTCGGTGATCGGCCGGTTGACCTGGGTGGCACGCGGCGGTGCGCGGGTGGCGCAGCACACGCTGGTCCCGCCCGAAATCGGCGGGCGCGGCGTTGCGGCGCAATTGGTTGCGGCGCTGGTCGCCGATGCCCGGACGCAAGGCTTCAGCATCGTTCCGCACTGCAGCTATGTCGCCGCCGCATTCGCGCGGCATCCCCAATGGGCGGACCTGCGCGAACAGGGTTAAGGACGGCTTACCAGCCCTGACAACCCGCCGTTCATTGCAAGCGCGCAAGCTGGCGCTGAGACCAGATCACAACCTGCGGGGGGAAAGCCGGGAGGGAGCGATCCATGCGTTACGTCATCTACGCCTTCGCCATCGCCGTCGCGGCAATGGTCTGGGTCCAGACCAGCGAAAAAGGCCGCACGGTCAAACGCCACCTGACCGATCATCCGGTCGACCCGCGCTGGTCGCATTGAGAGGCTTTGGGTCAGCCACTTGCATCTAGGCGGCGCAGGCTGCAGCATCGGCGCTCAGCCTGCCACAAGGAAACCCGATGCGCTCCGCCCTGACCATTGCCGCTACCACCGGTGCTACCCTGTTTGCGCTGGCCGCGATTGGCCTCGCCCAGCCCGCCCAATCCGCCGGAGACACCAGTACCGGCAGCGACCCCGGTGCAGCGGCGGCGCGGTACATCACCACCATCGCCAAGCTGGATGACGCCGCCACAGGCCCCCGGCTCAACGCGGTAATCATTTACAATCCCAAAGCGCCAGCTGACGCGCGGGCCAAGGCCCAGACCGGGCTGCTGCGCGGGCGGACCGTGTTGGTGAAAGACAATATCGAAACCCGCGAATGGCCGACCACTGCGGGCAGCCTGGCGCTGGCGGGCAACATGACCGGGCGCGATGCACCGCTGGTGGCGCGGTTGCGGACTGAGGGCGGCGTAGTGCTGGGCAAGACCAACCTGTCCGAATGGGCCAACATTCGCGGCAACCGCAGCTCGTCGGGCTGGAGCGCGGTTGGCGGACAGACCAAAAACCCGCACGCGATCGACCGCAACCCTTGCGGCTCATCTGCCGGTAGCGGCGCGGCGGTGGCGGCCAATATGGCCTGGGCGGCGATCGGCACTGAAACCGATGGATCAATCACTTGCCCGGCCAGCGCCAACGGGATCGTCGGGTTCAAGCCGACTGTCGGGCTGGTTAGCCGGACCCACATCGTGCCGATCAGCGCCAGTCAGGACACCGCCGGGCCGATGACCCACAGCGTAGCCGACGCCGCACTGCTGCTGACCGCCATCGCCGGGAGCGACCCAGCCGACCGCGCCACGGCCGAGGCCGATGCCCGCAAGACCGATTTCACCAAGGGGCTCGGCGCGGCCAGCCTTAAGGGGGTGCGAATCGGTGTGCTGCGCAAACAGGCCGGGCCGCACAGCGGCGTCAACGCGCTGTTCGCCAAGGCGCAGGCCGATCTGGTCGCCGCCGGGGCGATCCTCGTGCCGATTGACTATGATCCGCCCGGTGAGATGTTCCGCGATGAAAGTCTGGTACTGCGGTTTGAGCTGAAAGAGGGCCTGAACGGCTATCTTGCGGGCCTGCCCGGCACGCCCAAAGTCCGCACGCTGGCCGATGTAATCGCTTTCAACAAAGCCCACCCTGAGGAGCTGCGCTGGTTCGGGCAGGAGACCTTTGAGGCCGCCGACCAGCTGAACGACCGTCCGGCCTACCTGGCGGCGCGGGCCAATTCGCTGCGGCTGGCGGGTGCCGAAGGGATCGACCGGCTGCTGCGCGAGAATTCCGTCGTGGCCTTGATCGCCCCGACCGAAGGCCCGGCCTGGCCGATTGATCTGGTCACTGGCGATCATTTCATGCCGGTTGGCGCGGGCAGTCTGGCGGCGATTGCCGGTTACCCGCACCTGACCGTGCCGATGGGGGCGGTGGAAGGCCTGCCGGTCGGCCTCAGCCTGATCGGGGCCAAGTGGGACGATGCCCGCGTGCTCGGCCTCGGCGCGGCTTATGAGCGCGCCCGGACAGCGGCTCTGCCCAAGCCGAAATTCAAACGTTGGGGGGAATAGGTTGATGACGATCCAAAAACTGCTCGGAATTGCAGTCGCGGCTACGGCCTTATGGCCCGCCATTTGCTCCGCGCAGGAGCGTCCAGTCGGCTCGACCTACTATAGGTGCAGCATTGTGCATCGGTTTTTGGTTCTGGATCGCTACGGCAAGCCGCCGCAATTCGTGGATTTGACCCACCCCAAGCGACCCGCGAGCATCTGGCCGCTGACGACCAAGGAAGGTCCAGAAATTCTCGAAGGCCAAGCCGAGGTTGAGAACGACGGGCGGATCAGCGATCTTCGCATGGCGTGGCTTCAATCTGGCACGCTTGGATTCCCTTATTCCGCGCGCGCTGACCTGGATGGAATCCTGTTGAAGATGACTTTTGGCCATGGTGAAGAAGACCCCAAGGGCACGTCGCTGACCCGCTTCGATCAAGAGAAGCTCTACGTCCGGATCGAAATTCAGCAGAAGGACAAGATCAAGCTTCCCCTGACTTTGCGCTTGGACCGCTATCCCTTCAGTGCTGCAACTTTGGGTGGTTTGGCTGACATTCCCGCTTGGCAACACAGCGCCAGCATCGGGATGTGGTGGCGCGATCTGCGTGCTTTTGCCGCTGGTGATGCGGGAGTGAATTTCCAGCTCAATGCGCTGTCCATAGTTGAAGGTCGGGGATTGGCCGAAAAGCAAGTGCTCTATGGTAAGCTCGACCTTTCGCCAATTCCGGCTGTAATTGAGCAATTTGCGGCGGTCGAGGCGATGCTTCAACAGAGTGCGACAAATCGTGCCAGCGAATGCACCAAAATCACGGTCGAGCAGCAGATCGATGAAGAAAGTAACTCGGCGATCTAACGGTCCAATCCCGTCCATCTCAAGATCGGCTTCGACTAGCTCAGGGTGAACGGTTTT
>JANMHL010000014.1:0-3280 GCA_031375125.1 Novosphingobium sp.
GAACCCGCCGAGGATGAATTCCTCCTGCTGTGCGGGCGTGCCAAAATGCTCGTACATTGCCACGAACGGGAAATTGCCGACGATCGAGTGTTCGTTCTGCAGATCGTTGTGCAGCCCCAACCCTTTGGCCGCGAACTTGTCGCGGATCACCGCCATCCACAAGTTCGAACCATCCTGGCCGCCGTACTTCTTCGGCGCGGAAAAGCGCCAGTACCCAGCCGCGTCGGCCCGGCGCATCGCCTCAACCAGCAGCAACTCCCACTCGCGGCGGGGCAGGCCCTGATTCTCAAAGTCAGTCCGGGCATATTCGCGGCGGTGATCGAAGAAACGGATGTTGTCATCCTGCTGCTCGAGCGGCTTGATCTCGGCTTCGATGAATTGATCAAGCTCGGCGAGATAGTCGATCAGGCCCTGGGGTAGTGCGAAGTCCATCTCAGTTTCCTTCCCATTTCGCCCGGGCCAGCGCCAAGGCGGGATATTTCGGCATATCGGCAGTCAGTTTGGCCAAGGCAGAACGGCGCAGCTTGGCCAGTAAACCTGGCGTGGCGAGGTCCGCATTGCCCGACATCAAATCGGCCGCCAGCGCGGCATCGGTCGCAGCCGGGCGCTGCTCAAGCTCGCGCACGACAATGCCGAGCGCGTTGCGGGCGACTGCCAGATCGAACTTGCCCCGCCCGGCGACCAGCGGTTTGATATCGCTGGCCAGCCATTCCGAGATTGCGGTCAAAATTTCGGCTCCGCTCGGTTCGCCCGCGCTGGGCTCCAGCAGCGGCATGGCGGCGGGCAAAGCGCGCGTGCGCTCAGCCGCTGGTGCCAAATCCTCAAGCAGCAGCAGCAGGTCGAGTTCCTGTTCAGCAGTCCGCCGCGCCACCACCACCCGTTCAATCGAGCGATCATGTCCGGCGCGCCAGAACCCGCCCATCTGCAAACAGCCCAGCGCCCACCAGAATGTCCGGTAGATCGTCCAGAACCGGAACCGCACCGGATCAAATGCCTCGCCGCCTGCGGCTTGATAGGCTGCCGCCAGCTCTGCCACCGTGGTCAAGCCGTAGCCGGGCCGGTCGGGCCGCGAAAAGCGCCAGACGGTCATGCAGCCAAACGCAAGATCCTCGTGCCAGTCGCCCAGATGCGCGAGCTCCCAGTCGAGCACGCCGGTCAGACGGCCATGCTCAAACATCAGATTGCCGAGCCGGAAATCGCCGTGGACCAGCCGCGGCGTGACTGGCGGCGGCGGAATGTTCCCTTCCAGCCAGCGTAGCACCAGCGCCAGAATGGGCCGATCGCCGCCATAGCTGAGGAACCGGTCGCGCAGATCGCTCAGCGCCTGCGCGGTATCCATCACTGGCACGCTCAGCCCGTTGCAATCGGTCTGGTGGGTCTTGGCCAGTTCGCGCGCGATATCGGCGATCCCGGTCTGCGGGTCAGCCTCGGCCAGAAACACGGTGGGATCGGGCGATCCGGAAATGGACCGCATGACATAGCCAGAACCGATGCCATCGTCCGGGGTCAGTTCGACCAACACCTCTGGTGCCATCACCCCGGCAGCATGGGCGGCGCGGATCAACGCCGCCTCTGCGGCATGGTCGAGCGGACGCCCGACCATCATCTCAAGCGACGGCGCGCGGCGCAGCACGCAAATGGCGTCGCCCGCGGTGAACCGCCAGCTTTCCATGTTGGCGCCGCCCGACAACCGCTCCAGCCCAGCAGGCGTAGGCAGGCCGATCCGGGCAAGGGCGCTGGTCAGGCCTTGGGCGAGGGAAACGCTCACACCACACTCTCCCGCCGGTTATGTGCACCGGCTTGGAGCAGGGTTTAATCGCGCGATTAAACAAGATCAAGCCACGATCGGCCAGCGCTGATCCGCGCGCATAGAAAAGGGGCGCGAGGTTTCCTCCGCGCCCCCAATCTTCAAACCTTCAAAAAGCGCTTATGCGCCCTTCTTCATGGCTTCGTCAGCGACTTCCTTGGCCTGGGCCGCGGTGTCTTCAACCTTGTCAGCGCCTTCAGCAGCGGCTTCCGAAACGGTAGCAGCGCCATCCTTGGCGGCTTCGGTAACCTTGGCGGCAGCAGCGTCAGCGGCTTCCGAGGTCGAAGCCGAAGCTTCAGCAGCAGCTTCCGAAACGGTCGCAGCCGCGTCGGTGGCTTCCTTCGAGCAAGCCGAAAGGGCGAGGGTAGCAACGGCTACGAGAACGATCTTGCGCATGAACTGTATTCCTTGATCAACAAGTGGACCACGCACGCCTGCCGCCAGAATTGGAAGCAACCGCACGGAAAGACTACCTTTCTGGTAGACTTCACCGCGCCATGTAATGGCCTTCTTTTCGCGATGCAAGAGATTGCTGTGATCTATCTGAAAAATGGCAGTTATCTGTCATTTTTGGGGCTCGGCCAAACGTTGCCTGAGCGGGATGAGCTGAAGTGGTGGCAACCGCCCGCTCTGCGAATCGCGCCAACGGCTGGGTCTTACTCTTGCCGTCGCAGCCTGCTAGTCAGGGGCCATGGAGCCCAAACAACACCTCTACCTGGTCGATGGATCGGCCTATATCTTTCGCGCCTATCACCGCCTGCCGCCGCTGACCAACCCGCGCGGCGTGCCGGTCGGGGCGGTCTATGGCTATACCACCATGCTGTGGAAGCTGGCTGACGATCTGAACAAGGCCGATGGACCAACCCATATGGCGGTGATCCTGGACGCCAGCGGCAAGAGTTTCCGCAACGACATCTACCCCGAATACAAGGCCAACCGCCCACCCGCACCCGAAGACCTGCGGCCGCAGTTCCCGCTGGTCCGCGACGCGACCCGCGCGTTCAGCCTGCCATGTATTGAGGAACAGGGACTGGAGGCTGACGATCTGATCGCCTCCTACGCCCGCGCCGCCGCGCAGCGCGGGTGGAACGTGACCGTGGTGTCCTCCGACAAGGATCTGATGCAGCTGATCGGGCCGTGCGGGACCGGGCATATCGATATGCTCGACACGATGAAGAACGTGCGGATCGACATTCCCGAAGTCGCCGAGAAATTCGGCGTCGCGCCCGATCTGGTCGGCGATGTGCTGGCCTTGATGGGCGATGCGGTCGATAACGTGCCGGGCATTCGCGGGATCGGGCCGAAGACAGCGACCAAGCTGATCCAGGAATACGGCAACCTTGAAGCAGCCCTCGCCGCCGCACCGACGATGAAGCCGAGCAAGATGCAGGAAAGCCTGATCGAGCAGGCCGACATGGCGCGGCTGAGCCGGGTGCTGGTGCAGCTGAAGGAAGACTGCGTGCTGCCGGTGCC
>JANMHL010000252.1:0-9978 GCA_031375125.1 Novosphingobium sp.
TATAAGTCTTGTCGGTGAACGGCTTGGGATAGGCGACGAACTGCACTTGCGCTGTCGGGTTGTATGAAATGGTGTTACCGCTCACCTGCACGCCTTCGTTGGCCATCACCATCACCCGGGTGCCGCGCGGCACCCCGGCGACGATGTTGCCTTTGGGGGCAAAGTAGGGGGTGTCATTGGCGACCACCAGATTGTCTTCGATGATCGTGTTGCCCCCGCCCATCACCGGCAGATTAGGCAGGTCGAAAATCAGGATCCCGCCCGTATTGCGGGTCACCAGATTGCCGGTGACCAGCGCGTCGCGGCTGTTCTCAATCTCGATCCCGGCCACGGACTGCTCGACGAAGTTGTAGCGGACCGTGATGCCCTTGGACTGGCCGACATAGATCCCGGCGTCCGAAGCCCCCGAAACCTTGCAGCCGTCAATCAGCACGCCGGTGCTGGAAACGGGGTAGATCCCATAGGCGCCGTTGGTTTCCTTGGGTCCGCCGGTCCAGGTCACCCGGATCCGGTAATAGACGATGCCATCGGCGCCTTTGGATTTGATCCCGTCGCCCTTGGTGTTCTCAACCGCGAAATCGCGCAGGGTGACCTCATCCGAAGTAACCAGCAGGCCCTCGCCCGCGCCCCTCTGCCCGGTGAAGTCGAGCACCGTCGCGTCCATCCCTTGGCCGCGCAAAGTCACGCCTTTGATGTCGAGACTAAGCCCGTCGGTCAGCACAAACCGCCCCGCCCCCAGTGCAACCACATCACCCGGCTCGGCGACAATCAACGCCTCTTGCAAGCGCGTCTGCGCGCCATCTCCGGCGGCGACGGCGATTGTCTTGGCGTGGAGCGGAGCAGCCAGGGCAAACGCGCTGGCCGCAGCGATAAGCAGTGCGGGCATCCTCATGCGGGGGAGTTTTGGACTGAAGCTGGGGTGTGTCAACAGGAACAAGGAAATGAGGGTTCACGCAAAGGCGCAAAGAGGCTGCGCTGTGCCGCAGGCTTGCATTTGACTCGTCGCTACCGCCTGATTGGCTCTCGTTGGATAGAATGGCTTCGCCCTAAGCGCCTTGTCCTTCGCACCTTTGCGCCTTTGCGTGAACCAAACTCATTTCTTCTCCCCCGCCAGCCCCGTCGCGCACAGCGCCGCCGAACTGGCCGTAACCGACAATGCCTCGGCATCCCCAACCCGCCGCACAGCGCCAACATAGTCGGACAAGCTGCGCTTATCGCCCTTCAGCTGCTTGAGCTTGTTGAGCTGAACCAGCGACAGCCGATCCGTCATCCGCGTTGCCATGCAGGCTGCGTTCTTTTCGCTCAACCCAGCTTCAACCATTGCGCTTTTGACCGAGCCATAAGCAAGTTTGCTAGGCGCGCAGGCGGAGAGGAGTGCAAGCAAGCCTACGCCCACCCAAACCCGTCCATGCTGAGCTTGTCGGGCCGAAGGCGATCGCAGATCAACCACTGTTCTTCCTTTCGGACGTTGCGAAGAAAAGTACGATCCTTCGATAGGCTCAGGACAGACGGTTTTTGGAGAAACGAATGGTCTAGTGCGCCAACGCCTTGACGATATCATCGACCATCTTCTTCGCATCGGCCAGCAGCATCATGGTCTGGTCCATATAGAACACATCGTTATCGACCCCGGCATAGCCAACCCCGCCCATGCTGCGTTTGATAAACATGATGGTCTTGGCTTTTTCTACATCGAACACCGGCATACCGTAGATCGGCGATGATTTGTCGGTCTTGGCCGCGGGATTGACCACGTCGTTGGCGCCGATGATGAAGGCGACGTCGCACTGGCCGAATTCAGAGTTGATGTCCTCCAGCTCGAACACTTCGTCATAGGGCACGTTGGCCTCGGCTAGCAGCACGTTCATGTGACCCGGCATCCGCCCGGCGACCGGATGGATCGCGTATTTGACGTTGACGCCTTCGCGTTTCAGCACATCGCCCATTTCGCGCAGTGCGTGCTGGGCCTGGGCCACGGCCATCCCGTAACCCGGAATGATGATGACGTTTTCGGCTTCTTTGAGCAGGAACGCCGCATCCTCGGCGCTGCCGCGTTTCCACGGGCGCTGTTCCTTGGCCTCGCCGCCCGCCGCGCCGGCATCGACGCCAAAGCCGCCCGCGATAACCGACAGGAAGCTGCGATTCATCGCCTTGCACATGATGTAGGACAGGATCGCGCCGGACGAACCTACCAGCGCCCCGGTGATAATCATCGCGGTGTTGTGGAGCGTAAAGCCCATCGCCGCCGCCGCCCAGCCCGAGTATGAATTGAGCATCGACACCACCACCGGCATATCCGCCCCGCCAATCGGGATGATCAGCAGGAACCCGATCAGGAACGACAGCGCGGTAATCGCGGCGATCACCCACAGGCTCTGGTCCATGGTGAAATAGCCGGTCAGCCCGATAATCGCGGCCAGCGTGCCGAGATTGATCACGTGCCGCCCCGGCAGCATGATCGGCGCGCCGCTCATTTTGCCCGCAAGTTTCAGGAAGGCGATGACTGAGCCGCTGAAGGTGATCGCGCCGATCGCGATGCCCAGCCCCGCCTCAACCCGGCTGACCGGATTGATCAGGCCATCCGCGCCCAGAATGCCGAACGCTTCGGGGTTGAGGTAAGCCGCCCAGCCCACCAGCACCGCGGCAAGGCCGACGAGGGAGTGGAAGGCGGCGACCAGCTGCGGCATATCGGTCATCGCGATCCGGCGGGCGATGACCCAACCGATCCCGCCGCCAATGGCGATGGCGGCGAGGATTTCGCCGAACGATGCAAAGTCGGGCAAGCTCAAATATGAGCCGTTCGGAAAATTTGGTCCCGGAGCAAGCTTCTGTTCGAGAACCATCGGGAAGTGCGTAACCAGCGTCGCCGCCACAGCGATCAACATACCGGCCATGCCGAAACGGTTGCCCCGCTGTGATGTGGCTGGGCTCGACAGCCCGCGCAGGGCGAGAATGAACAGCACCCCCGAAACAAGATAGGCGACCATTGCCCAGGCCGGCGTGGTGCTGTGGCTGGCCGTGGCGGCCGCAGAAAGGAGCGTGAAGCTCATCACTTCTTGTCCTTCTTTTTGTACATCGCCAGCATCCGCGCCGTCACCGCAAACCCGCCAAAGATGTTGACGCTGGCCAGCACCACCGCCAGCAGCCCTAGCCACTTAGAACTGGCCGACCCCGCTGCCGCCGCCGCAATCAGCGCACCGACGATAATCACCGATGAGATCGCATTGGTCACCGCCATCAACGGCGTATGCAGCGCCGGAGTGACCGACCAGACAACGTAATAGCCCACGAAACAGGCCATCACGAAGATCGAGAGGATTGAGATGAAGTCCATGCTAGTGGGCAACTCCAGAAAATGCTCCCCCCTCGGGGGAAGTGGCAGGCCGGAGGCCTGACGGTGGGGGCCCGTTAAGGCAATAGCGCACAATGGATTCAGCAACGGCGTCTACATTCTTCAAAACGTCAGAGGCCGGTATCCTGACCACTTCAATGCCCATTTTAGCCAGTTCGGCATCGCGCCCTTGGTCGCGTTCGGGGCGATCACCCAGGTCGTGAGAAATGCCGTCGATCTCGAACCCGATCCGTTTGGGAGCATGGTAAAAGTCGATGACATAGTTGGCGACCGGATGCTGATTGCGAAATTTCACACCCAATGGTTTTCCGCGAAGCCGGTTCCAAAGCAACACTTCGGGCAGTGACATTTCACGCCGCAAACGCTTGGCATTGCGCATAGCTTCGTCGGTGTGCTCTCTCACGACAGGCCCCCACCGTCAGCGCGTCGCGCTGCCACCTCCCCCGAGGGGGGGGGATTTGATAACGCCCATCCAACCCCCTCGGGGGAGGTGGCAGGCCGTAGGCCTGACGGTGGGGGCCCCCAAGGTTGCGTCACCCGAGCAACCTCTCATGCACAACCTTACCCGCCAGCGTCAGCCGAACGGCATTGCCGATTTCCTCGTCCAGCACCGGACGCCCGGCGTCCTTATCCCAGAACGCCGAGAGGAAGTTGAACAGGTTGCGGGCATAGAGCGCCGAGGCGTCTGCCGCCAAATGCGCCGGGGTGTTGGACCAGCCGATGATCTTGACGCCGTGCTTGACCACGACTTCATCGGCCTTCGATCCTTCAACGTTGCCACCTTGCGCCACCGCAAGGTCAAATATCACGCTGCCCGGCTTCATGCTGGCGATCTGCGCGTCTGAAACCAGCCTTGGCGCGGCCCGGCCCGGGATCAAGGCGGTGGTGATGACGATGTCTTGCTTGGCGATATGCGCGGAGACCAGTTCGGCCTGCGCAGCCTGGTATTCCGGGCTCATTTCGGTGGCATATCCGCCCGCGCCTTCGCCTTCGATCCCGGCGACGTTTTCGACGAAGATCGGTTTGGCGCCGAGCGACTGGATCTGTTCCTTGGTCGCAGAGCGCACGTCAGGGGCCGAAACCTGCGCGCCCAAGCGCCGCGCGGTGGCGATGGCTTGCAGGCCGGCAACGCCGACGCCCATCACGAACGCCTTGGCGGCAGACACAGTGCCCGCCGCAGTCATCATCATCGGAAACGCGCGGCCATAGGCGTTGGCCGCCTCGATCACCGCTTTATAACCCGACAGGTTCGATTGGCTGGAGAGGATATCCATCGATTGCGCACGTGTAATCCGCGGCATGAATTCCATCGCCAGCGCTTCAAATCCGGCCTTGGCATAGCCATCGATCCGCGCCCGCTGGCCGAACGGATCGAGCCCGGCGACAATCCACGCGCCGGGATTGGCACCTTTCAGTGCCGTCAGATCAGGGCCCTGCACAGCCAGCACGATATCCGCGCCTTTGGCTGCGTCCTTGACCACTTCGGCCCCGGCGGCGGCAAAATCGGTGTCGCTGATCGACGCGCCCGCACCGGCTCCAGCAGCAACGGCAACGCTGGCGCCCAGACCGATGAATTTCTTGACCGTTTCCGGACTGGCCGCAACCCGGGTTTCCCCGGCTGCGGTTTCTTTCAGGACTGCAATCCGCACCGGCAGCGCGGCTTAGTTCGAAATCGTATAGATGACGAACGCGGTGATCAGCGCCGTCGCAATCGAGCCCCACTTCACCATTCCGGTGAAGCCCGAAAAGGTTGTTTCATGCGCTTTCATGTCGTTGCCGCTGGCCATCGCTTGCGTCCCTATCGTTGCGGGTTGAATTCGAGCCGGGTCTCTATCGTTCAATGCCCGGCGGCTCAACGGGGAAATTGGTCCAATCCGCAGCCTTAATCGGCTCTTTACCCAATTTCGTTAAGCGGGGTCCCTTGAACCAATGGGGGAATACGACGGGGCTATGGCGGAGATCGAACAGCGCGTGTTGATGCTGATCGACGATGAACCGGCGCAGAGCCGGTTGATCACCGCGCTTGCCTCCCGCGAAGGTTGGCGCACGCTGGTCGTCAAGGACAGCGAAACCGCCATCGCCACGCTCGGCACCCGGCAGGGCATGCAGCTGGATGCAATCGTTCTGGATCAATGGGTTCCGGGCGATGAAGCCTGCACCCTGATTGCCGAACTGCGCGCCCGCCGCCCACTTATCCCGATCCTGATGCTGACCACCAGCGCCTCGCCATTATTGGCAGTTGAGGCGATGCGGGCCGGGGCGACTGACTATCTGGTCAAGCCAGTGGCACCAGAGCGATTGATGCAGGCGCTGCGGATGGCGACGACCCGCGAAGCGCCGCGCGATGAATTACAGCCATTGACCGAAAAAATGCCCTCGACCCCCGATTTCGACGCGATGATCGGGGCTGCCCCGGCGTTTCGCTCGGCCTTGGCCGTCGCGGCCAAGGCGGCGCGCAGCCACGGGCCGGTGCTGATCGAAGGCGAAAGCGGGACTGGCAAGGAAATGCTGGTCCGCGCCATTCAGGCCGCCAGCCCGCGTTCAAAGGGCACGTTCCGGCTGATCAACATCGGCGGCATTCCCGCCAATTCGGTTGAAAGTGCGCTGTTTGGGCACGAAAAAGGCGCCTTCCCCGGCGCGTTTGATCGCCACATTGGCGCGATGCAGCACGCCGATGGTGGGACGCTGGCCCTCGACGAGATTGACCGGTTGCCGCTGCCGGTTCAGCAGCGGCTGATCGAAGCGCTGCAGCGCGGCGACGTTCGCCCGATCGGCGCGCGTCATTCATTCCGGATCGACGTTCGGCTGATTGCCGCCAGCAATCTGCCGCTGAAGGACATGGTTGGGGCCGGGCTGTTCCTGCCCGAACTGCAAAGCCTGCTCGGCGCGGCGACCGTGCACGTCCCGCCGCTGCGGGGCCGAACTGGCGATATTCCAGCCCTTGCCCGCCATTTCCTCGCCCGGATCGGCGAGCAGCCGGGCTTGCGCGCGCTGGGGATTACTGATGCCGCGCTGTCGCTGCTGGCCGCATTCGACTGGCCCGGCAACGTCCGCCAATTGCAGGCCGTGCTGTTCCGCGCGGCGGTGTTCTGCGATGGCGACGCGCTGACTGCCGAAGATTTCCCGCAGCTGTCCGACCTGCTCGGCGATAACACCGCGCAAACCTCAGCTTCGCACCAGGAAGGCGTTGGCGTGGTGCTCTATACCCACGACGGCAACTTGCGCCCATTGGAAGAGATCGAGGCCGATGTGATCCGCCTCGCCATCGGCCACTATCGCGGCCGGATGACCGAGGTTGCCCGCCGCCTCGGGATTGGCCGCTCAACGCTGTATCGCAAGCTGACCGAACTGGGCATCGGCGACGCGGCTTAAGGCCGCTAGCGGGGCATAAGCCCGCCCAAACCCTTTCAATTCCCGCCATTTCTGCCAGATTGCCGTCCTCAATGGGCAGCAAGGGCGGATAGCTATGATCCTGTGGGCAGCAGTGGCAGGGGCGCTGATTGGCTGGGCGGTGACCGATTGGGGCGATGGCAGTCTGGGCTTGATGCTCGGCGGGTTCGTTGGCGCGCTGATGGGTAAATGGCTCAATTCCATCGTTCAGGATCAGATCAAGGCCGGGATCGAAAGCGGCCTGGCCTTGCAGGACTATCCCGCCGAGCCAGTGGCGCAAGCGGCTGAACCAGCGCCGCGCCCGCTACCCCAAGCCATCCCCCAGCCCGCCGCCCGCGCCGCGCCAGAACCCGCGTTGGCGCAGGCTTGGCCCGAACCGGCGGCAGAGCGTCAGAGCTATACTGCAGAGCCGCAGGAGCCGGCTGAACCGCCGATGCTCGATGTGGCAATCAGTCGCGTGGTCGAATGGTTCACTGGCGGCAATACTATCGTCCGGGTCGGGCTGGTGGTGCTGTTCGTGGGCTTGGTGTTCCTCGCCCGGCTGGTCGCCAGTGCCGGGTTGTTCCCGCTGGAGGCGCGGCTGGCGACCATCGGCCTGACCGGCGCAGCACTGCTCGGCTTCGGTTTCTTCAAGCGCGCCGAACGCCCCGATTTTGCTTTGCATCTGCAAGGCGGCGGAGTGGCGGTGATGTATCTAACGGTGTTTGCGGCGGCGCGGATATACGAAGTTATGCCGCCACTGGCCGCCTTCGGCTTCATGATCCTGTTCGCCGCACTCGGCGCCTATCTGGCGGTGATGCAAAATAGCCGGGTGCTGGCACTGGCCAGTTTTCTGGGCGGCTATGCCGTGCCGGTGCTGTTGGGCGGAAATGCCGAAACGCCGCTGGGGCTGTTCAGCTATATCTCGATCCTCAACCTGGCGGTGATGGCGATTGCCTGGAAAAAGAGCTGGCGGTTGCTCAACCTGCTGGGCTTTTTCGCCACCTTCGGGATTGCCAGCGCGTGGGGCTTTGGCGCCTATCAGGACCGCCATTTCCTGATCTGTGAAGTGTTTCTGGCGCTGTCGGTCGGGATCTACCTCGCCACCGCGCTGCTCTATGCCCACAACACCCCGGGCAAGCTGGGCAATGCAGCGGATTCAACGCTGCTGTTCGGCACGGCCTTGGCTGGGTTCGGGCTGCAGGCCGGGCTGGTGCAGGACAAGCCCTATGCCGCGGCGTGGTCAGCGCTGGTGTTTGGTGCGATCTACCTTGGCGTGGCTTGGTGGGCTTTGAAGCGCAGGCAGCAGGGCATGGGGCTACTCAGCGAATGCATGCTGGCAATCGGGATCGGGTTCGTCACCATGGCGATCCCCTTGGCGCTCGACGTCAAGTGGACCGGTGCGGCTTGGGCGCTTGAGGGCGCAGGCGCGTTCTGGGTCGGATCGCGGCAGGCCCGGTGGATGCCGCGCGCCTTTGGCCTTGGCCTGCAAGGGCTCGGCGCGCTGCTGGCACTGGGGTCATTTGGGGATAACGTTTCGGCGGTGCCGCTGGCCAACAACGGCTTTGTCGGCCCGCTGCTGATCGCAGTCCCGCTGCTGCTGACCGCGTGGTGGTTGCACCAGCCATCGCCGCACAGCGGATCACGCTGGGCGCTGAACTGGGCCCCGGTGGAAGCGGCACTGAACAAGCCTTGGTTTCTGGCCGGGTTCGGCTTTGCCGCGCTGGCGGTGGTTCAGGAAGTCAATCGCGCCCTGCCCGCCCTGACTAGTGAGGATTGGCCGATGCCGGTGTTCACCGAATGGCAGGCCTCGCTGATCGGAATGCTGGCAATCTTCGGCCTGATGGCGCTGGGCAACTGGTTCGGGCGGACCCGCGATTGGGCGGTGGCGACCTGGCCCGGGCGACTGAGCCTGCCGCTGATCGCGCTGGCGTTTCTCGCCAGTCTGGTACTGGGACGCCGGGTGCTCAATCTGCCTGATGCGATAGCGTGGCTGGTCGCGATGGGCGTCCATTTGCGGATGCTGCAACTGCGCGATACGAAGCGCGGGAACGTGCGTAGCCGCTGGGACGCGGCAATGCACACCGGCGGGATTTTGCTACTCACTGGGATGCTGGCCGATGCCTTGTTCCAGCTGACCAATTCGGCAGACCTCTATGACACCTCGTGGACCGGGGTGGTGTTCCTGATCAGCGCCACCGCGATGCTGTTTGGCCTGACCCACTGGGCCGGACGCGCAGCCAGCGGCGATACGCAAGGGTTCGGTTGGCCGCTCCATCCCCATGCCCGGGCCTATTGGTGGCGCGCGGGGACAGTGCTGGCGTGGCTGACTTATGGAGGCGCATTGGTGGCGGCGTGGCTGGCGGCGGGCGATGTCGCACCGCTTCCCTATGTGCCGCTGCTCAACCCGATCGACCTCGCGGTTGGCCTCGCCATCGCGGCGCTGGCCTATCGCCGCCAGCTGCTCCAAAGCGCCGATCCGCAGCCGCGAATGGCGGGATGGATTGCGGGCAATGGGGGCCTTGGCGCGCTGGCGCTGCTTGGTTTTGTGGCGGTCAACGGCGTCTGGGTTCGTACCGCGCATCATTATATGGACGTCCCGTGGGACTACTCCACGCTCTCCAACCCGACCGTGCTGACTGGCTTTTCGATCCTGTGGACGCTGCTGGCGATGGGGCTGATGTTCTATGCCCAGCGCTGCGAAATGCGGGTGCCGTGGCTGGCGGGTGCGGCGTTGCTTGGGCTGGTTGTGGCCAAACTGCTGTTCGTTGATATGTCACAGGCCGAGGGCATTGCCCGGATTGTTGCGTTCATCGGGGTGGGTGTATTGATGCTGCTGATCGGCTATTTCGTGCCCCTTCCCCCGCGCAAAGTTGCCCTTGAGGAGAAATCATGATTGCCCGCCTGACCCGCTTGGCCGCCGCAGCGCTGCTGACCGCCAGCCTGATCGGCTGCGCCGCCGAACCCGCGCCCGAACCCAAGAAGCAGGAAGACTTTGCAGTAGTGCTGGCGGTTGCGCCCATCGCCGGCAACGCGCTGGGCCGGGTGGTTTTGCCGGCCGCTGCTGTCGCGGAAATCAAGCGCGCCGATCTGGGCGATGTGCGGATTTTCGATGCCAAGGGCCGCACGTTGTCGCTGGCGCTGGGCTATGACCGTTCAGGCGAATCGAGCCTGCTGCGCAGTCACGATTTGCCCGCGATCCCGATTACGACCAAGCCTGATGGCGTATCAGTGCCAATCGCGATTGCAGTGACGGC
>JANMHL010000020.1:0-2300 GCA_031375125.1 Novosphingobium sp.
CCAGCGCTTCATCGATCGCATTGTCCGAAACCTCGAACACCATGTGGTGCAGGCCCGAACCATCGTCGGTATCGCCGATATACATCCCAGGCCGCTTGCGCACCGCATCAAGCCCCTTGAGGACCTTGATCTGATCGGCGCCATAGGCATTGGCGTTAGGGACAATTTCGGGGCTGGTATGGGGTGTGTCAGACATAACCAGCATATAGGGTTTGCGGCGCAAATAGGGAAGGCGCTGCGCCCCCTTCCATCCACAGCCAAATCCTGCTCAATTGCGCGTCTGGGTCATCGGGAGAACTGTCATGAAGAGACTAGCCGGAGCTGCGTTACTCGCGGCATTTGCCGGGGCCGCAGTGGCCCAAACGGGCGGGCTGCGCCCCGACCAGACCGAGTTTCGCGGACTCTACAAGGAACTGGTCGAAACCAACACCACGGTTTCGACCGGCAGTTGCACGCTGGCGGCGGAGCGGATGGCAGCGCGGTTAAGCGCAGCAGGAATTCCGGCCAGCCAGATGACGTTGTTCGCGGTCCCCGAACATCCCAAGGATGGCGGACTGGTGGTGGTCTATCCCGGCACTTCCAAAACGCTCAAGCCAATCCTGCTGCTGGCCCATATCGACGTGGTCGAAGCCAAACGTGCCGACTGGGTCCGCGATCCGTTTACCTTGATCGAGGAGGGCGGCTATTTCTATGCCCGGGGCACAGTGGACGACAAGGCCCAGGCAGCGATCTACACCGATACCCTGATCCGCTTTGCCAAGACTGGCTACAAGCCCAAGCGCACGGTCAAACTGGCGCTGACCTGCGGCGAGGAGACCAGTGGCGCATTCAATGGGGCAGAATGGCTGGCGGCCAACCGCCGCGATCTAATCGACGCTGAATTCGCGCTCAACGAAGGCGGCGGCGGGCGCAGTGATGGCAAAGGTAAGCTGCTGGTTCAGACGATCCAGATCGGCGAAAAGGCCTATCAGGATTTCACCCTGACCGTCACCAACCCCGGCGGGCACAGCTCGCAACCGGTCCGCGAAAACGCGATCTATGCGATGGCCGATGCGGTCGGCAAAGTGCGCGATTACGAATTCCCGCTGCAATTCAACGACGTGACAAGGACGTTCTTCACCAAGGCCGGAGCGATGCGGCCCGATGAAACCGGCCGGGCAATGATCGCACTCGCCGCCAATCCTAACGATGCGGCGGCAGAAGCCGTGGTCAACAAGGACAAGATGCTCCACTCACTGCTGCGCACGACTTGCGTTGCGACACTGATCGAGGGCGGCCACGCACTCAACGCGCTGCCGCAGACGGTCACCGCCAACGTCAATTGCCGGATGTTCCCAGGCCGGACTGCCGATGAAACGCAGGCAGCTCTCGAAAAAGCGATCGGCAACCCGGCGATCAAGATCGTCCAGCGAGTTACCACCAAACCGATCGCCAAGCCGCCGGTGCTCGACCCCAAGATCGTCGGCCCGATGGAACGGTTGTCGGCCAAACACTTCCCCGGCGTACCGGTGATCCCGGCGATGTCGACCGGTGCTACGGACGCGGTCTACCTCGGCGCGGTGGGCATCCCGACCTATGGCGTTCCCGGCATCTGGGGTGATCCCGATGGCAATGGCACCCACGGCCTGAACGAACGGCTCGAAGTGCGCTCGCTCTATTCCGGGCGGGATTACCTGTTCGATCTGGTCAAGCTGCTGGCGGGCTAGATATGCGAAAGGGCCGCCCTGCCAGATCGGTGGGGCGGCCCTTTGCGTGTTGTGGAGGTGTGCCGAACCGCTGCGCTTAGGCAAGCGTGGCGGTAAACATCAGACCGCTGAACGAAGCAGCGGCGATGATCGGCAGCACGAATGATACGATACTGCGCATGGGGATTCTCCTGTTTGCATTCGCGAACTCAGTTCGCATTTGCAACATAAGCGTATCAGTAGAGATTGCCAGTGCAAAGCCGGTCAGAGGTGTTGCGGATTTTGCAACCGTAGGTTTTGCGGTTCGTTAACCCCCTCGGAGCGGTCCTGCCTGCCTGATTTGGCCCGAGAGGTGGCCTGACCGCCACGACGATCCTCTTTCCTACGGGGTCAACGCCTGCCATGATCGCAACTGCGATTGAAACAGGGCCGGTTTTTTATTCCTGAACCCTGTGAACTTTGTGAAGTTCCAAGCTGAAAGCCCGCTCCGATGATCAGTGACCCCGCCGCACAGCTTGACGAAGCCTTTGGTTCGTTCCCCGGCCTGATCGCCGCATGGGGCCTCTATCGCAGCGAGGCTGATGCGCTGTACGATGGCACCACCACGCTGTCTTG
>JANMHL010000036.1:0-3987 GCA_031375125.1 Novosphingobium sp.
GGTCATCGGATCGGGCCCCCAATGGGTTCCGAACAAAAATTCCAGCGGACTGACGAACTGAAAAAACCGCGCCGTTTCAAACACCAGCGAAGCTAGAATACCCAAGGTGGTCAGGATCGCGACCAGCGATGCGGACAGCAACGCCAGCATCACCGCGCGTTCAACCCGGGTCCGGGCGGTAAAATCCGGGCGCAGTTTGAGAAAGCTGAATGCTCCGCCGGCAAAGCCGATCAGCAGCGTGACCACGATCCCGATTGTGCCGTACTGCGTCATCGCCGCGCGGAACGGCTCAACCAACTTGGCTGATGCTGGTTGGAACGTGCTGACCGCTGCGCCAGCCGCAACCGCTTGCGCTTCGGCCAGAACGGAATCGCGGTTGATCCCGAATGCTGGCAGGGATGCCGACGCCGGATCGGCCAGTACGTGTCCCAATACCAGTCCGGGGCTGATCGAGGACCATACCAGGGCAAACAACACCGCCGGAACCGCCGCCCACAGTGCGACATACCAGCCATGGTAGTTGGGCAGCGAATGGAGCACGCCGCCACTTGCAAGAGCGTCCTTGCGGAAAGCCCAGGCCCGCGAACGCGCCGCCAGCCATGCAATCACGCCCAGGGCAAGGGCAAGCAGCAAGGGCAGGGCTGGCGACATCGTTCAGGTTGCTCCGGGATTGCTTACTTGAGGCCGCTGGGGTCCATCACGGTCAACGCGGTAACGGTCTTGCTGCTCTTGGCAAGCACGTCATCGGGTGCGACGACCATGCCCTGCTTGGCCAGCAAACCATCCTTGCTCCACAGCTTAGCCCATTCAGCGACGAATTCCTTCAGGCCCTTGATCGCATCAAGATGCGCCGCCTTGACGTAAATATAAAGCGGGCGGGCGCCGGGGTAGCTGAAATCGGAAATCGCAGCATAGGTCGGCTGAACCCCGTTCATGGTCAGGCCTTCGAGCTTGTCAGCGTTTTCTTCGAGATACGAAAACCCGAAGACGCCGATCGCCTTGGGATTGGCTTCAAGCTTTTGCACGATCAGGTTGTCGTTTTCACCCGAATCGACATAGGCGCCATCGTTGCGCACTTCGCCGCAGATCGCTTCATGCTTGTCCTTGTCGCTATCCTTCAGCGCCTTCATTTCGGCATTGGCATCGCAGCCTTTCATCAGGATCAGTTCTTTCAGAGCGTCGCGGGTGCCCGATGTGCTGGGCGGGCCGTAAACCAGAATCGGTTCGGCCGGGTAAGCTGGGTTAACGTCCTTCCAGGTCTTGGCCGTGTTGGGCTTGC
Source organism: Novosphingobium sp. (assembly GCA_031375125.1). Classification (GTDB taxonomy): domain Bacteria; phylum Pseudomonadota; class Alphaproteobacteria; order Sphingomonadales; family Sphingomonadaceae; genus Novosphingobium. Next base: position 1,280 of record JANMHL010000036.1, read on the forward strand.
CATAGGGGTTGGCGGCCAGCGCCTTGTAAACGTCTTCCTGCGTCAGCTTCAGGCCGAGACCCTTTTTGGCTTCGGCAAAGGCGATCCCGTCAAGCCCGACCTGAATCTCGACAATCTTGTCGACACCGTTCTTGGCGCAATCTTCGTATTCAGACTTCTTGATCCGACGCGACGCGTTCACGATATCGGGGTGCGAGACACCGACCCCGGCGCAGAACAGCTTCATGCCGGCGCCAGTCCCGGTCGATTCAATGATCGGCGATTTGAATGCGGTGTTCGATTTGGCCAGCGAATCCGCTACAACCTTGGCAAAGGGATAGACGGTTGACGATCCGACAGCGCGAATCTGTTCACGCGAACCGTTCTGGGCGCCGCCGCAACCGGCCAACAGAGCCGCTGTGGAGGCGGCAAAGACGAAAGTGAGGGCAGTTTTCTTGGTCATGACGAATCGCTCCGGTCGCAGGTGTATGACAGCGCTCTCGCGGTGTTCTGTGACAGAATAATGACACCAAACGTGGCGGAGCCCAGATGACGCCGTTACGTCACCAATCTGACACACTAGGTCATTAAAGTGTCACAAAGTCGCAATAACCGGTGAGACCGACCAGAACGACTCAAGGAATATCTAATGCGCCTTCAATCCTGCCTGCTCCTATCTTCTGTTGCCTTGCCTTTGGTTGGCCTGGGGGCATTCCCTGCTGCTGCCAGCGAAGACACCGCCTATTGGCAGAACCTCAACCTCTCGGTGAAGCTGTCCGACGAGATCCGGGTGTCGAGCGAGACATCGCTGCGGTCCAGCGACGCACGCGGTTTTTACCAGCTGCAGGAAACGATCATGCTGGGTTACAAGGTGAGCAAGAAGGTCACCGTATCGGCCGGCTACGTCCACTCGGTGGCTTACAGTCATGGTGACTATGTTTCGACCGAGCGCCGGTTTCGCCAACAAGTGAACGTCGACAATATCGGCAAAGTGGGCCCATTTATGATGAGCGGTCGCGTTCGCCTTGAACAGCGTTGGCGTGACGATCTTGGCGGAACCGGATGGCGCCTTCGCCCCTATATCAAGGCATCTGCTCCAGTCGTAGGTAAGGTCAAATTCAACCTCTCCAGTGAATTGTTCTTCGACTTGAATACGACAGCCTTCCAGTCGGTCGGAGGGTTTGAGCGGGCTCGCAATTCGGCCACTTTCAGTGTTCCAGTCGGCAAGAAGTTCAGTCTGGAGCTGGGATATATGAACCAGCACGCGCGCGTACCAACTGGCCCAGACCGGGTTGACCATGTGCTTGTGACAACGATCGGCGCTTCGTTCTGAAGTTAGTCAGACGGCGCGCAAACCGGGAACGATAGCGTAACTGCCGTTCCCTCGCCCAGGGCCGAGGCAATATCGAGTTCGCCGCCGTGCCGCTCGACGATGTGTTTGACGATTGCCAGACCAAGTCCGGTGCCGCCCGCTGCCCGGCTGCGGCCCGGATCGGTGCGGGAGAACCGGCGGGTCAGGTGCGGCAGGTGTTCGGGCGCAATGCCAGGGCCGTGGTCGATTACCGTAAGTTTGATCCGCTGCGCCCCATCGTGCGCAACCGACACCTGCACTGGCTGGTCCGGATCGCCGTATTTCAACGCATTGTCGATCAGGTTGCGCAAGACCTGCTCAAGTTGGGTCGCATCACCCAGAATGATCGAGCCAGCCTCGCTGCCCGCCACTTCGACCCGCTCCTTGCCACGCAGCGATGATACTTCGCCAACCACCCGCGCGGCGAGCCGGCCGAGGTCCAGTTCCTCGCTGGGGCGGTCATGCTTTTCCGCCTCGACATGGCTCAGCGTCATCAGGTCTTCGACCAGGTTCTGCATCCGTTGGGCTTCGCGCTGGACGATCCCCAGAAAGCGTTTGCTGGTGGTTTCGTCCACGCCGCCGTCGGATAGGGTTTCAACATAGCCGCTGATGGCCGCCAATGGCGTGCGCAGCTCGTGGCTGGCGTTAGCGACGAAATCGGTGTGGGCGCGGCTGATATCAGCCTCATTACTGCGGTCAGCCAGTTCGATAATCCAGCGCTCGCCATCCAAGTTGCGGCGGGTCAGCTGCCACAATGTCTTGGCGCCGGTGAAACCGGGGATCGTCACACTGTCGTTATGGTTCATCCCGATCAGTCGCATCGCATCGGGATGGCGCAGCGCAATCCGTGCGTCTTGACCCAGTACATGAGCGCCCAGTGCAGCCCGTGCAGCAGCATTGGCGTCGATGATCCGGGCGCCGTCGAGCAGCAGCACTGGCTGGCCCAGCGGTTCGATCGTTTCGTGCACCGCATCGCGCGATACCGCCGCCACATCTGGCTGAACGGCAGGTTCTTCAGGCTCTGGCTGGGCCAACCAGAGCGACCCGAACCACAGCGCGGTAACCGACAGCACCAGCCACCAGCTGACCCCTACGATCAGCATCGTTGCCGCCGCCAGCAGGGCCAGGATTAGTCCGGCATAAGGAAGATCGGGTTTGTGGGTTGGCATGGTCAAGCGCTCAATAGAAGGCGATTGGCTGCGTGCCAAATGTTTCAGCATCGTGACATTCAGCGCGAAGGGAAGCGAGTGGCGACGCGAAGCACTTGCAAGCTGAACGAAAAACTGCCCACTGCGCGCTGGATGGTGACCCCTACGGGAATCGAACCCGTGTTTCAGCCGTGAAAGGGCCGCGTCCTAACCGCTAGACGAAGGGGCCA
>JANMHL010000466.1:0-2398 GCA_031375125.1 Novosphingobium sp.
TCAGCGCAGCGAACAGGTAAAAGGCGAGAGCTGTAATCATTGCGCGCGCCCCTAACGATACGGCGCGTCGGCTTCAAGGTTCGCGGCCAATGCCCGCTCCCACTTGTCCCCGTTCGCCAGCAGCTTGGCCTTGTCGTAAAACAGTTCCTGCCGCGTCTCGGTTGCATATTCGAAGTTCGGCCCCTCGACGATCGCATCGACCGGGCAGGCTTCCTGGCAAAAGCCGCAGAAGATGCACTTGGTCATGTCGATGTCATACCGCGTCGTGCGCCGCGAACCATCGTCGCGCGGCTCAGCCTCGATCGTGATCGCCTGCGCCGGGCAAACCGCTTCGCACAGCTTGCAGGCAATGCAGCGTTCCTCGCCATTGGCATAGCGCCGCAGCGCATGCTCCCCGCGGAACCGAGGCGACAGTGGGTTCTTCTCGAACGGATAGTTGATCGTCGCCTTGGGCTTGAAGAAGTACTGCAAGGTCAGCCAATGCGCCTTGACGAACTCCCACAAAGTGAACGATTTGATGAGCTGCGCGGCGGTCACTGCCGTTCTCCTTCAGGCAGATCGCTCTCGGACATCAAAGAGCACACGCCTTTTACGATCGGTTCAAATTTGTAATTATGATTTTCAATCTTGGTGCTCTTCCCCATCCGGAAGGCATAGGGATTGGAGAAATCCTGCCGAGGTACGACACGCACAACGTTAACTTCACCTGCTTCGTTGGGTTCGGATCCTGCAAAACTCCATTCGCGCTGTGACGCTGGCTCACCCGAATAAATCGCGGTCGAAACTGGCGGCTGGCCTGAAGCAACGCTCCCGGCAGTGGCTTCATCCATCCTGACATTCAACACGCCTATCAGCTTTTCCGGACCGGATTCGTGGCCCGGCGGAGAGAATACACAGTGCAGGATTGTGGCCAGAACGGCAGTGTTGCTCATGCCCCCGGCCTCCCCTTCTCGGGATCTTGCTCAAGAGGCTTCTGCTCGATCCTCGTCACCTTACACGGTCCTGCGAAAATCTGCGGTTCAGCTTTGGCTTTGTGATAAACGTACAAGCTGAGCACTGCCTTGTCCGCTTTGTCTTGCCTACTAATGTCCGCATTGAAAACGGCGACAGTCCCGAGCTCATCGCTGAATGTATCGCCGATACGCCGAAGCGAACCACGCTCTTGAAATTTCATTTTCGACAATAGGCCAGTGCCATCCTCGAGAATCCGGAACGTAAAAGCTGTCTGCGATGCCCATGGTTTGCCTGGTAGTACAGTCTCGTCTGGATAGCCTTGACCGCCTTCTCTCCTAACGACCATCGCAAATGGGGCACCAGATTCGTTCACCATGTGACAATCAAGATGCTGGATCGGCGCGGTACGACTCTCAGGCGTAGGCGTGGGTATTGGCGTCATCATTGGCACGAAAACGGGCTGGGCGGCCAAGAGGAGGACTAGGATCACAGCCCAACCCTCGTCAGCATCAGCCAGCCGCTCACCAGCACTACAAAGCCCAGCGAAACCGGCAGGAACACTTTCCATCCCAGTCGCATCAACTGGTCATAGCGATAGCGCGGGACGGTCGCCTTGACCCAGCTGAAGATGAAGAAAAACACGAAGATCTTGGCGAACAGCCACAGCCATCCGGGGATCCAGTACAGCGGCGCCCATTCGACCGGGGGCAGCCAACCGCCCCAGAACAGCGTCGCGTTGAGCGCGCACATCAAGAGCACGTTGGCATATTCGCCGAGCCAGTAGAGCGCGAAGCTCATGCTCGAATATTCGGTCTGGTATCCGGCGACGAGCTCGCTTTCCGCCTCGGTCAGATCGAACGGCGCGCGGCCGGTTTCGGCCATGCCCGAAATCAGGAACATCACCGCCATCGGGAACAACAGCGGGTTAAAGCCATAGCCGTTGAGGAACCCGAAGATATGCCCGCGCTGGCCCAGCACGATCCCGTTCATCTGGAACGTGCCGGCGTACATCACCACGCAGATCAGGATGAACCCGATCGAGACTTCGTACGAAATCATCTGCGCGCTGGCGCGCATGGCGGAGAAGAACGGATACTTGGAATTGGACGACCAACCCGCAATGATCGTGCCGTAAACGCCCAGCGACGAGATCGCGAGGACATAGAGCAGCCCGACATTGATATCAGCGAGGATCGCCCCGCCGTTGAATGGGATCACCGCCCAGGCCATCAAGGCGACGGTAAAGGTGATAATCGGCGCGAGCAGAAACAGCCCTTTGCTGGCTCCGGTTGGGATGATCGTTTCCTGCAGGAACACCTTCAGACCATCGGCAAAACTTTGCAGCAGACCCAGCGGCCCGACCACGTTCGGTCCCCGCCGCAGCGCCATCGCCGCCCAGATCTTGCGATCGACGTAAATGATCATCGCTACGCTGAGCATCAGC
>JANMHL010000010.1:0-5135 GCA_031375125.1 Novosphingobium sp.
CCGCGATTTCGCGCGTGCCTCGCTCAACTACGGCCTCAACCTGGGCTGGCCGGTTTACCTCTCGACCAAGAACACGATCCTCAAGAAATATGACGGCCGCTTCAAGGACCTGTTCCAGGAAGTCTTCGACAACGAAGGCTTCAAGGAAAAGTTCGCAGCCGCCGGGATCGTCTACGAGCATCGCTTGATCGACGACATGGTCGCCTCGGCGCTCAAGTGGTCGGGCAAGTTCGTCTGGGCCTGCAAGAACTATGACGGCGACGTTCAGTCCGATCAGGTTGCGCAGGGCTTTGGCAGCCTCGGCCTGATGACCTCAGTGCTGATGACGCCCGATGGCAAAACGGTTGAGGCCGAAGCCGCCCACGGCACCGTCACCCGCCACTACCGCCAGCACCAGCAGGGCAAGGCAACCAGCACCAACCCGATCGCCAGCATCTTCGCCTGGACCCGCGGCCTGATGTCTCGCGGCAAGTTCGATGAAACCCCCGATGTGGTGCGCTTCGCCGAAACGCTGGAAAAGGTCTGCATCGACACGGTCGAAAGCGGCAAGATGACCAAGGATCTGGCGATTCTGATCGGCCCGCAGCAGCCCTGGCTGACCACCGAAGGGTTCTTTGCAGCGATCGTCGAAAACCTGGAAACCGAAATGAAGAGCTGGAAGTAAGCTCGCTTCCATCTTCGCCTGACACAGCGGCGGCAAGGGCGACCTTGCCGCCGCTTTTGCGTTTGCAGGGCTGTAAATTTGCCCCCGGCCCTGCCATAGGCAAACCATGGCCACTCCAACCGACTTCGTTCCCACTTCCTCACTCGGCGACGCGCTCGTCATTCTGGGCGCAGCGGGGATTGTGATTCCGCTGTTCGCACGGTTCCGGATTACGCCGGTCGTAGGCTTCATTCTGGCCGGAGTGTTGGTCGGGCCGTTTGGGCTGGGCGGGCTGGTGGCAGGCTATCCCTGGCTGAACTACATCACGATCAGCGATCCTGAGCGGCTGGCGCCATTTGCCGAATTCGGGATCATCCTGCTGCTGTTCTCGATCGGGCTGGAGCTGTCATTCCAGCGGTTGTGGCAGATGCGCAAAACGATCTTCCGGGTCGGTCCGATGGAGCTGTTCGGCGGCGGCGCACTGATTGCGCTGGTCTTGCTGCTGCTCGGCAATTCGCTGCCGACTGCGTTGGCGCTGGGCCTCGCGCTGGCGCTATCATCGACCGCGCTGGTGCTGCGGATCGCCGATACCGGCACGCCGGTCGGCCGCGCGGCGCTGGGCACGCTGTTGTTTGAAGATATCGCGCTGGTCCCGATCATCTTCCTGCTTGGCGCGATGGGCCGGGGTGACCAGAGCACTGACTTGGGCGAATTTCTCCAGACGCTGGGCCTCGGCACGCTCGTGATCATCGCGCTGCTGGTGATCGGGCGGTTCGCGCTCCCTCGGTTGTTCTCGCAGGCCGCCCGGACCAAAAGCCCCGAACTGTTCCTCGCCATCAGCCTGCTGGTGGTGATCGTCGCGGCGTTGGTGACTGGCGCGGTCGGCCTGTCCCCAATCGTCGGCGCGCTGGTCGCGGGGCTGCTGATTGCCGAGACGGATTACCACACCGAAGTTGAGACGATCCTCGATCCCTTCAAAGGTCTGGCGCTGGGGATATTCCTGCTGACCGTCGGGATGAGCCTCGATCTGGGTATGCTGTGGGACCGGCTGGGCGAAGTTTTGCTGGCGGTAACGCTGATCCTGTCGGCCAAGGCGCTGGTGACCGGACTGATGTTGCGGCTCAATGGCTATCACACCGCGACGGCGACCGAAGCTGGGATCATGCTGGCCAGTCCATCCGAAACCACCCTGATTGTGCTGACCAGCGCGGTCGCGGTCAACCTGATCAGCGCCGATGCCGCACAATTCTGGCAGATCGTCACCGCGCTGGGTCTGACGGTGACCCCGCTGCTAGCGATCCTCGGCCGGTGGCTGGCGCGGCGGGTCGATCAGGCCGGGGCGCTGCACAGCCATCCAGACGACGACGCGCGCCACCGCAGCCTGATCATCGGCGGCGGCCGGGTTGGTACTTTAATCGCCGAAATGCTGATCGCTCACGAAAAGCCCTATCTGATCATCGACGCCAATTCCGATCAGGTCCGCGAAAACCGCCGCAACGGCCTCAAGACCGAATTTGGCGATGCCGCCCGCAATGACGCTCTGACCCGGTTCGGGGCGGAGCAAGCCAGCGCGGTGATCCTGACGATGGACGATCCGGTTGCGGTCAAACGCATGGTCCGCCAGCTGCGCCGGGCCTATCCCGAGCTGCCAATCATCGCCCGCGCCCGCGACGCCAGCAACGCCGCCGCACTCTATCGCGCCGGGGCCAGCCATGCCGTGCCTGAAACGCTTGAAGCATCATTGCAACTGGCCGAAGCGGTTCTGGTCGATATCGGCGTTGCAATGGGCCCAGTGATCGCCAGCATCCACGAAAAGCGCGACGAGTTCCGCGCGCAGATCATGGATGAGGGTGAGCTGGAAGCAATGCCCAAGCTGAGAAGTTCACGGCTGCGGGAGCGAACCTAAACCGGTCCCGGGCACATCCGCCGGGCGGACAACTTGCGCGCCTTTGCGGCCCGCGGGGCAAGTTCGGCGATACGCTGGCGGTACAGGCGGCCGATGCAGACCCGGTCGCCCGGCGCTGCAACCACGCCGTCTGATAGTCCTTTTCGGCATCGCGTGAGCCCATGCCCATGCAGCTCAGCAGGGCGCGATAGTCGCGCGCCATGCGCCGGTCCTGTGCTGACAAGGCGGAGCTATGACAGATCGCGCGCTCGTCTGCATGCGCCGCCCTGGCACAGCTGAAGCTGGGGCCTTTGGCGATAGCCGGAGCCGCTGACAGCGCCAGCGCGGCTACCGTCAAGAGCGGCGCGACCCTCATTGGCTCAAGACCGCCCGCACTGCCGCCAGCGCCTCCGCCGCGCGTGAGCCATCGGGCCCGCCGCCTTGCGCCATGTCAGGCCGCCCGCCGCCGCCTTTGCCGCCGAGCGCTTCCACGCCCGCGCGGACCAGATCGACGGCGCTGATTGTGGCAGTCAGATCATCGGTTACGGCAGCGGCAATGCTGGCCTTGCCTTCGTTCACCGCGACCACCACCGCCACGCCCGAACCCATCCGGGCCTTGGCAGTGTCGAGCAGTCCGCGCAGCTCTTTGGGATCGAGACCGTCCAGCACTTGACCCGAGAATTTGACTCCGCTGATCTCTTCGTCCGCCGCCTCGGCCTTGCCGCCGCCACCGCCCAAGGCCAGCGCCTTCTTGGCCTCGGCCAGTTCGCGTTCCAGCTTGCGGCGTTCATCGAGCAGCGCCGCAACGCGGGTTTCGACATCGTCGGGCGTGGTTTTCAGCAGGCCGGCAGCGCCTTTCAGCATATCTTCGCGGCCCACCAGCCAGGCTCGCGCGCCTTCGCCGGTCAGCGCTTCGATCCGGCGCACGCCAGAGCTGACCGCGCCTTCCGAAACGATCCGCAGCAATCCGATATCGCCCAGCGCCCGCACGTGAGTGCCGCCGCACAGTTCAACCGAGTAGCTCTTGGCACCGACCGAGCCCATGCTGAGCACGCGCACTTCATCGCCATACTTTTCGCCGAACAGCGCCATCGCGCCTGCCTCAATTGCGTCTTCTGGGCTCATCAGCCGAGTGACCACTGGCTGATTGCCCCGAATTTGCGCGTTCACTTCGGCCTCGACCGCCGCAATATCCTCAGCCGACAAAGGCGCGGGGTGGGAATAGTCGAACCGGAACCGGTCAGCGGCGACCAGCGACCCTTTTTGCGTGACGTGCCCGCCCAGCCGGTTCCGCAGCGCCGCGTGGAGCAAGTGCGTGGCCGAATGGTTGGCCCGAATCGCATCGCGGCGCGCCACGTCAATATCGAGCCGGACCGTATCGCCGACCCGGATCATTCCCGCCGCAACAACGGCCTGATGCGCGTGGAGCCGCCCCAGCGGCTTGGCAGTGTCGCTGACCGTCAGCTGCAATCCATCGGCGCCTGCAATCACCCCGGCATCGCCGCTCTGCCCGCCGCTTTCGCCATAGAACGGCGTCTGGTTAACGATCACACTGACACTGTCGCCAGCCGCAGCGTGATCGACTTCCTTGCCGTCCTTGACCAGCGCCACAACCTGCGCCTCGCCAATGGTGGCGGAATAGCCGGTGAATTCGGTCGCCCCGGCGCGCTCGGCGATGTCGTACCAGACCTCGCTGTCGGCGGCTTGCCCGCTGCCCTTCCAGGCGGCGCGGGCGGCGGCTTTCTGCTGGGCCATCGCTGCATCGAACCCGGCGCGATCCACCGCGATCCCGCGTGCGCGCAGGGCATCCTCGGTCAAGTCGTAAGGAAAGCCAAACGTGTCGTAGAGCTTGAATGCGGTTTCGCCGGGCAGTTCGCCGCCCTCGCCCAGCGCGCCAGTCGCTTCATCCAGCAACTTGATCCCATTGGCCAAAGTGCGGCGGAACTGCACTTCTTCGCGTTGCAGCGTTTCTTCGATCAGCGGCTGCGCCCGGCCCAGTTCGGGATAGGCCGCGCCCATTTCCTGGATCAGCGCCGGAACCAGCCGGTGCATCAGGGGATCCTTCGCCCCCAGCAAGTGCGCATGACGCATCGCGCGGCGCATGATCCGGCGCAGCACGTATCCGCGTCCTTCGTTGCTGGGCAGCACGCCATCTGCCAGCAGGAAGCTGGTCGAGCGCAAGTGATCGGCGATCACCCGGTGGCTGGCCTGCCCGTCGCCCGCTGCCTTGACCCCGGTCAGGCTTTCCGATGCCGCAATCAGCGCGCGGAAGGTATCGGTTTCATAATTGTCATGCTGGCCCTGCATCACTGCCGAAATCCGTTCCAGCCCCATGCCGGTGTCGATGCTCGGCTTGGGCAGGCTGATGCGGCTGCCATCGGCGGCCTGATCAAACTGCATGAACACCAGATTCCAGATCTCGATAAACCGGTCGCCATCTTCATCGGGCGATCCCGGCGGCCCGCCAAAGATGTGATCACCGTGGTCATAGAAGATTTCGGAGCACGGCCCGCATGGTCCGGTATCGCCCATCGACCAGAAGTTGTCGCTGGTCGGGATCCGGATGATCCGGCCTTCGGGCAGCCCGGCGATCTTTTGCCACAGCGC
>JANMHL010000023.1:0-10359 GCA_031375125.1 Novosphingobium sp.
GGTCAAAGGCGGTTGCAGCTATTTTGGCGGGGTCCTTTTCGAACGGTGCAACCGGCTTCAACTCTTGCACCTTGCGCGGGCGGCCCCGCCTCGATTGCGGGGAGATGATTTCCAGGGGCAGCCAATCTCGTTTGGTGCGAAGGGACAGCAGAAAGCCAAAGGGCTTCACCTGGTCACGGTAGGATCGGTCGGAATTGAAACCGGCAAACCAGCGCAGCAACTCTGGCGCGGTGGCACCGTAACGGCTGACCGCTGGGGCAGCCAGCGCCGGATGAATATCGAGCCGGGGCCTATCGGGTTTCGGCCCAAGTCCAGCAGACACAATTTCAAACCAAAGGTCGCAATGCCAGCGCTCCACACCGCTACGAAATACGCTGCCATCGGGTGCGGGAATGTTGGCGGGCGGATCATCGGCCCGGTAGGGCGGTCGTAAGTGGCCCAGTCCGTGAGCCGAGACCTTGCGCAGGATCAGGCTGCCATCACTTGCCAGATTGAACAGCGCATAGCGCTTTGATGAAACGGCCCAGCAATAGAGCGGCTCAGGCTCGCCCGTTGCCAGCCCGTCATTCTCACTTTCAATCTTCAGGATCGAACCGGAAAAGTCATAGGGATTAAGCGCTGCAAACCAATCGGTGATGGTCTGCACCCGTAGGCGGAATTCATCACCTGCCACACCTTCAGGCTTGGCGATTGCCATGCTGTCCGTATCGCAGAAAGCCCACTCCAGTCCTTGGCTTTCAATCAGGCTTTCGGTGATCGCCAGCATTAGCCGAGCTGCGCCGGTAATCAGCGAGCCAAGCAACGGGTGGAAATACTCACCGGGCTTTTCGGCCTTGTCTGCCTCTCGCTCGAAGGCCTTGCCATCGTGACCATATATGGTGGCGGTGAACCGCTTGGCCTTTTTTGCCACGTTGACCTGCATCCAAATGCCGTAGCTTGTCGAATTGGCGCAGATTTTGAGCGCGTGCTGTTCGCTTTCCAGCGCGTCCCGGTCATCGGGTTTCGCATTCTTAGAGCGTGCCTGTGTCGCCTTGCGCAGTTCGATCACTCGCTGGAAAAAGTCAGCTTCTACAGGATCGACCCGGTATTGCGGATTGCCGCTGACATTGATCGGACGAAGGTTTGCTTGCTTTGGCCCCGGATCGAAGGCGACGGCTTCCACAATCTGCAGGGCCTTGCCGGTCAAAAGTTTGGAGGCAATGCAATCGGCCAAGGTAAACCAGAGAGGGCTGGCAGAGCTGAGATAGTTTGCACCGATAGTCGCCAACGGCTCATTTTCGTATGCGGCACGAACGGGGAAAATATCGCCTTCAGGTTGAACGCGAACCAGCACTGTCAGCTTTTGCCACACTTCCGGCGACTGCAATTCTGCGAGACTGACACGTCCCAGAAATTCCCGCGTTTCTGTTGTAGCATCGCGCCACGTCATCCCGCTAGCCGTGACAAATCGCCACAGCCCCATGAGCGTGCAAACCGTGGGATACATCGAAAGGAAATCGCACAGGATCACCTCGCGCGCTTCGCGCCTGATCCTGATTTCGGAGCGCCCGCCGTAATAGCTTGATAGAATTCGCCCCAGCATTTCGGGCGGAAAATCCGGCTGCATCTCACGCCAGGGTGCAATGCCCATCGCCCTTAGATAGCCTTTGCCAATGCTGGCCTCGCTATAAATTTGCTCTGGCCGCAATTCGGGTAGGTCCAGCCCGTCCAGCTTTTCCATCAAGGTCGCGTAGCATTCCCAAGTGGTTTGCACATCGCGCACCGCATAGGCGAGCATGGGATCGGAAACCGGCCCATCGAATTCATCGAATTCCAGCTTGGGATTTGGCACCCTCAGGAACCGGCTGAGGCTTGCCAGCGTGAAACCCTGCGACAGCAGCGACGCGGCAAGGGTATGCACGTCCACAAAATAACCGCGCCGCACAGGCGTTTGCATTTCCCGATTGCGTTGGCCCCGACTGTCGCGCTGGCGATACGGCGCGGCAAAATCGATCAAGGCGCAGCGCCGGGAGAGATGCTTTATTCGGATATGGGGCCAGATTTTCTGGCACGACAGGGTGAAGGTGAACCCCCCATACATTGCGCCGCGCGCTATCCCATGATCGATAGCCAGCCGGGATATGTCGAAAGGCAGATTGAATCCGATAATTCGGGCGCGGAGCTGGTAGGCCCGCCGAAACAGCACTTCATCCACGAATTCATCGCGGGTGCGCAATTGCAACTCTTCCCGTCTGGCAAAGGCGCGCAGCGTAGCCAATTCTGCCGCCGATACCCCAGCAGGATCATAGAACAGCCCGGCCTCATCCAGCACATTGCCTCTGCGAAATTGATAGGCACCAAAGCGCAATGCCTGCCCCGCATCGGTGTTTGTTTCACAATCGAATGTCAGTGACCATTCCGAGGCATCGATGCCATTGCGAGGCTTCCTGGCCTTGGCGGCGACGGCATACGCGCGCAAGGCAATCGGCAGGTGATCAGTGACCGGGATCATGGCCGAGCCTGGACGGTGGAAAGCGCGGCTCGTTCAATCAAGGCCAAGCCGAATTCGGACAGCTTTTCCAGCACCAGTTCGAGCAAATCAGCCAACCCGATTAGGAACATTCCGATTGAATGCAGCACCGCGTCGGCACCGGGATCAATCGCCGGATGATCCTTTTGATCATCGCTCGCCTTGCGATGGCAATTGCGGCAAACAATGACGGTATCGGGATCATATTTGCGCCCGGCCACATGATGCCTTTCGAGCACCCGGTTATCAGCTTCCCCGCAAGTGCCGCAAATTGGCGAATTGCTTCCGATTTTTTCCAAGCGGCGTTGTTTGCGCGTTTCGCGGGCGAGTTCCTTTTCAGTCATGGCATTCCTCATTCAATCAGCCGGTAGATTTCATGGAACACCTCGCTCCCGGCAGCGGCGAGGCGGTAAAGTGTGTTGGGATCGGTTTCGAGCACGTGCGCTTTACCAAGGGCATCGATGACGGATTGACCTTCGAAAGGACTAAGCAGGTCAATGTCATTGGAACGCAGGAAAGCCCCAACGGCGGCAAGGTGTTTGCCGTTCCGCGATGATTGCTCAAAATCTCGCAAAGTGACTTCGGCAACTTCGCCGCCTGTGATCACGGTCATTCGGCGGCTGCGATTATCAGTTATGCGCCATTGCTTGCCCTGCCGAGCCGCTAGTGAATTGCTGCGCAGGAAGCGGCGAAACCGCTCAGCCGAGACACCGGCTTCCTTGGCTGCGCGACCTTGGTTACCCGTCTGACGCAAAAGCTTCAGCGCAGCTTCTAACGGACCATCGCTGCTGACTGACTTTGCTCTGATAGTCTGCTCGCCAGCTCGAGCATGGCCACGAGCCTGGGACCGGCTCAACCCGCGCTTGGCGGCGCTGGCAATCCGGCGCTGGTACTCAGCTTTGAAGTCGCGCTTGCGAGGCAATGTAGTGCTCCCGGTTGAAATCCGGGACAACAAGTGACTCGCCGCTCCGAGTCCGTTCTCGCAAATCGACACGCAACTGTGCGAAGGGTGCAAAATGGCACATATGACGAACGCAGAACTGGCGGATTTCTTAAACGACAACCTTGGGCTGGCAGGAACTGACGCAGTTACGGCAAACGTGATCCGCCAGTGGATCGCTTGGGACGTTTTGCCAAAGGCAAAGGCTCATGGTCGGGGCATCGGACAAGGGCCGACATGGCATCGCTCAGATGCAGCGATGCGCCGAGCCTTGCGATTAGGTGAATTGCGCAAACGCGGAATCTGCCGGGAAAATGCCGTCATTGTCCAAACCTACATCGAATGGGGCCACCCCGATTTCGACCGGGTGCGCGAAGCTCTATTGAATGAATTGGTCAAATGGGCTGCGCAATTGAACCGCCATCAAACCACATTCATTGGAGATTCCAATTTCCCTGAAATGAGCGTGACGAAGCATAGAGCCATTGCGAACCAGCTAGGACCGCTCGATGATCGTTTGAAAGGAACGCAATTTGAGCGATCCGCCGAACTTTATGCGGTATTTGCGGAAACTGCCCGGACTGGGCATGGCAATTCCGAGTATCTGACCGCACTAATGTTGGAAGCAGCTCATCAGATTGTGCCTGCATTTTCCAAAATGTTGCCAGCTCACTGCATATCCCAATTTGCTAATTCGTTCGCTGGATTGACCGGGCCATCTGATGAAATTGGCAACTCAGGCGAAAGAGCAATCCTTAGTGCCTCAGAAAGGAAATTCCGAATTGCCCGTCTTTTTATCCGACGGTTACTCTCGGAATTACGCAAGTGCGAACAACACGCACGTAGTCCCATTCTTGATGTTGACGCCCGCCAATTGGCTCAAATGTTGCATTCACTTTACCCGCAAATTTCAGTGGGGCCATGGCTAATACTGCCCTTTGTCCAATTGCTTAAAATCGCCCCTGAACAATAGCAAAATTGCCGAAAATATGCGGCAATTCCGGGCTTTTGTGCTATGATTTGCAATGCTTCACAACATTGAAATTCGCTCCGATGAAATTGCCGATGAATGGGCAATTCGCTCTCAATTTTGGATAGGCGAAAGTGCCAAAACCGAGCGGAAGCGGCTCACTCGTGAGCGCAATTCAAATCCATTGATATTGACCGGGCACGGCACGTCAATGCGAATTGAAAATGGCGCATTGGTCATAAAACAAGGCTTTTCCTATTTTCCGCAAAAACAGGAATGCCACCGCTATTTTAAAGGCGATTTGGCTTTACCGCGCATTGTGATCCTATTGGACGGGAGTGGATCGCTGTCGTTTGACGTGCTCAACTGGCTTGGCGAGCAAGGTGTCGCTCTCGCCCGGATCAAATGGAACGGCGATGTCGCGATATTTGCATCAGGGGCTGGCTTTGCTGCCAATGCCGAAAAGCTGCGCTGGCAATATGATTTGCAAGCTGACAGTCGGCTGCGTTTGGAATTTTCCCAAAGCCTCATTCGCCAGAAATTGTTGAACAGCGTTGAAATGCTGCAATTGCAATTCGAGCCATCGCGGCTGCGCGAGATTGCGATTGCAAAGGCTCACGCGGCTGCAACGTATCTGGAAACTGAAATCACATCAGACATGAACGCAATCCGGTCAATTGAGGGCGAATGCGCCGTGGCCTATTTTGCCACATGGGCGGAAATTGAGATGCACTGGACTGCAAGGAGCCGCTATCCGGTGCCCGATCAATGGCGCAGTTTCCGGTCGCGCAGTTCGATCCTAACCGGACGCAAGCCCAAGAACTGGAAAGCGTCTCACCCCATCAATGCGATGCTGAATTACGCTTACGCAGTGAAGGCAGCGCGGCTGCAAGTCCAAGCCGTTGCCGATGGCTTCGATCCTTACGCCGGGATCATGCACCATTCGCGGCCTGACTTCCCGGCGTATGTTTACGACCTGATCGAACCGGAGCGTCCGAAAGTTGATGGGGCCATCCTTGCCTTTGCTCAGAGCCGGACGTTTTCAGGAGCGGATTTTATTCTGCGTAAGGACGGGGTTTGCCGCCTAGCGCCGCAGCTAGCGCGGGCTGTAGCCGCTATCGTTTAAGCACGTTTCTTGCGGCCTGGTCGCAACCCAGCAACGTCACCCTCAGGCCCAATGGGTTGGAAGAGGTCTGCCAGCGCTATGCCAAGAACGGCAGCAATCTTGTCGAGCGTATCTACGCTTGGGTTTTCATCGCCCCTTTCGATGCCACCAAGATAGGATCGATCAACGCTAGCATCAAAAGCAAGCTGCTCTTGCGACACGTCTTTCGACACGCGAATGCGCTTCATATTTCTACCGACAAGTTCGCGGCCCTGCATCGAACAACAGAGCAATTAGCAGGGGGTATAAAACCACTGGATATATCCATCATATAGACGGTATTGTGTTTGGTACCCCTGGCCGATTATATTGGAGCTGCCTGTGATCCGGAGATTAGTTCCGCTACTCCTAGCCGTATGTTTGGCTGCCTGTGGGGCAACGAAAGACAATTATTCCGGCGCATATGTCGGTGGCGATGCCTCGACGCTCCTACAACTGCACATCGTTGAAAGTGGCGATGGACAGATTACCGGAAACCTTGTCATTTCCACTTTGGACTACCGGGCTAGGAAGTTGAAGCATCTGGCGCGTCGGATAACAGGCGTAAGAAATGGGGATCAATTCAGCCTTTTGGCTCACAAAAGGGGGTGGATGGAAAGCGATGCTCAATTGCAATTCGAGGCCAAGGGACGTGCCCTTGATTTGATGGTCCCCGGTTCCGGGGTAATCATCGAAATGTTGCCGATGGAGCAAGATGAATATCGCGAAAGACTAGCTAAATTTGCGAGTCCGCTGAAGGCAAGCTAATGCCGTTTGAGACTGATAGACCAAACTGCTGAGGTGTTAGGTGTGGTCACAACCCGGCATTCAGCTAGTGATCGCTATACCCCCTCCCCGTGCCGGGGAGGATCAGATTTCCACAGGCTTCGTTTTGCCTGAATCGGTCGCCCTCGTTACCGCGCGCTCAACCGATTCACCTCTCACCGGAGTTTCCCCCATGGCCACTGCCTCTGACGACCGTCTGCGCCTGCTGATCGAACGCGTCGAACGCCTCGAAGAAGAGAAAAAGGGCATCGCCGACGATATCAAGGACGTCTACGGCGAGGCCAAGGCGGTCGGTTATGACGCCAAGATCATGCGCCAGATCGTCCGTCTGCGTAAAATGTCGTCCGATGACCGCGCCGAAATGGAAGCGATCCTCGATCTCTACAAGGCTGCGCTGGGGCTGGGTTGACGCTGGGCAGCGGCGTCCTATCTCAAGTACAGCATTCACCGGGAAAGGACGCCTCCATGATCTCCACCACCACACCGACGCTCGAAGGCCAGCCGGTCCAGCGTTACCTTGGCATTGTCACGGGCGAAGTGATCGTCGGGGCGAACATCTTTCGCGATCTGTTTGCGGGCATCCGCGATATCGTTGGCGGGCGCTCGGGCTCCTATGAAAAGGTGCTGGCCGATGCCCGCCGCCAAGCCATCGCCGAAATGGAAGGCGAAGCCGCCAAGCTGGGCGGCAATGCCGTTATCGGCGTCGATGTCGATTATGAAGTAATCGGAGCCAATGGCTCGATGCTGATGGTCAGCACTTCGGGCACGGCGGTTATCGTTTGAACGATGTCGTGATCCGGGCCGCCTTGGCCAGCGATGCGGCGGCTTGTGCTGCGATCTATGCCCCGTTCGTGCGCGATAGCTGGGTCAGTTTTGAAACCGAAGTGCCGGATGCGGCGGAAATGGCCCGCCGGATTGCTGCGAACAGCGCCAGTCACAGCTGGTTGGTTGCCGAAATCGGCGGAGCAGTTGCTGGCTATGCCTATGGCAGCGCGCACCGCCCGCGCGCCGCCTATGGCACCTCGTGCGACGTCGCGGTCTATGTCGGTCCGACGTTCGGACGCCGCGGCGTCGGGCGGGCGCTTTATGCGCATTTGCTGCCGCTTTTGGCGGCGCGCGAGATGCACGCAGCCTTTGCCGGGATTGCCTTGCCAAACGAAGGCAGCATCGGCTTGCATCAGGCAATGGGGTTTGCACCGGTAGGCGTTTACCGCGAAGTTGGCTGGAAGCTGGGCGGATGGCGCGATGTCAGCAAGTGGCAAAGGTTGCTCTAGCCGCCTCGCTTGGCTAGGGCGCAGCATCCGTACATTTTGACCCGTGAAGTGATCCATGGCAGGCCATTCCAAATTCAAGAATATCATGCACCGCAAGGGCGCGCAGGATAAGAAGCGCGCTGGTCTGTTTTCCAAGCTGTCGCGCGAAATCACCGTCGCAGCCAAGATGGGCATGCCCGATCCGGATTTTAACCCGCGGCTGCGCGCGGCAGTCAACGCCGCCAAGGCGCAATCGGTGCCCAAGGACAATATCCAGCGGGCGATCGACAAGGCCAGCAAGGGCGATGGCGAGAATTACGAAGAAATCCGCTACGAAGGCTATGGCCCGGGCGGGGTCGCGCTGATTGTCGAAGCATTGACCGACAACCGCAACCGCACCGCCACCAATGTCCGCACTGCCTTTGCAAAGAATGGCGGAAATCTTGGTGCGTCGGGCGCGGTTAGCCACGGGTTCGACCGGCTCGGCCTGATTGAATACGGGATTAAAGCCGGCGACGAAGACACAGTCCTGGAGGCCGCGATTGAGGCTGGCGCCGACGATGTGGAAAGCGATGAAGACGGCCACGCGATCTGGGTCGCGATCGAAAACCTCCACCCGGTCGCACAAGAACTGGAAAAGACGCTGGGCGAGGCGATTGGTGTCAAGCTGGCGTGGAAGCCGGGCCTGAAAGTTGCAGTAGACGAAGCCGCGGCCGCCACCCTGCTCAAGCTGATTGATGTGCTGGACGATGACGATGACGTCCAGACCGTCTGGGGCAATTTCGACATCTCTGACGAAGTAATGGAAAAGCTGGGTTGATCATTATCGGCCTTGATCCCTCACTCACCTGCACCGGCTGGGGGATCGTGGCCAAACAGGGCAACCGGCTGAGCCATATTGCCAACGGCCAGATCAAGACCGATCCCAAAGCCAGTCTGGCCCAGCGGCTGGTCACGCTCGACAGCGGCTTGGCCGAAGTGATTGCGCAGTATCGCCCCGAAAGCGGCGCAGTCGAAGAAGTGTTCGTCAATTCCAACGCGCAGTCCACGCTCAAACTGGGGCAGGCCCGCGGGGTTTGCCTGCTGGCCCTGGCCCGCACCGGAATGCCAGTGGCCGAATATGCCGCGCGGCTGGTGAAAAAAGCGATTGTCGGGACGGGAGCTGCGGAAAAGGCGCAGATTCAGGCAATGCTCGGCGTGCTGCTGCCGGGGGTCAAATTGGCTGGGGCCGATGCGGCCGATGCGCTGGCCGTGGCGATTGCCCACGCGCACTTGATGGGACCGGCCAGCCAAGGTTCATCGAGCGCGCGCTAGGGCGGCGGCAACCAATTCGGAGTTGCCCAAATGCCTCGCTTCAAACTGCTGACCCTTGCCGCGATTGCGGGCCTGACCCTGTCGGGCTGCACCGCCAGCCGTTACCAGATTTCCGATGCACTGATGCGCTATGGCCTCAACCAAAATCAGGCCGGTTGTGCTGCAGAATTCCTGCGCGGACACCTGAGTTATGGCCAAGTTGACCGGCTGACCAAGGCGGCCCGCTATTACAACAGTGACGGCCCGCTGACGATGGGCGATCTGGTCCGCGTGGCGGGCCAGGTGGGCGATGCCGAAGTGCTGCTACAAGTCGGCGCGGCGGCGTTTGCCTGCAAAATTGGTGCGGATATGCCGATCAGGTTCTAGGCAAGGCTATTCGAAGGCGGCGATGTCGTCGTCTTCGAAGTTCTGACCTTTGTGCAGGGCCCATGCCCCGCGCAGGCCTTGGATCAGCAGCACCAGCACAACCAGTGAAATTGCGGTGCCGCCGCCAATCGCGAGCGCGGCCAGTTGCATCAGCAAGTCCAAGACCACGATCAGCGCCAGCAGCGAACCGAGCACCAGCCCTTTGCCATCTTTCAGCCGAAACCCGGCAAACAGCGCCAGAACCGCGATCAAGATCGGCCCGAAATCGAGCGCAGTCTGCCCGAACTTACCGACCTGCTGCAACAAGGCGCCGCTTAGCAGTGCGCCGAGCAGCGAAACCCCGGCATAGATATAGGCTGCGGTGGCCCCGGTGCTGGCCGCTTCGCGCGCGCCGATCCGTGTGGTCAGGTCGATATCCCAAAACGCCATGGCTTTCCCCCGGTTTGCCTGCTGCATAGCTGCCAGTGTTGCAGGCGGCGCGCAACCCTGCCATAGAACAAACCATGATCGCCAAGCTGACCGGAACGCTCGATGACTTCGGCCCTGATTGGGCGGTGATCGACGTGGGCGGGGTGGGCTATCTGGTCCAATGCTCGGCCCGCACGCTCGATGCGCTGGGCATTCGAGGGGACCAGGTTTCGGTCCACACCGATATGCAGGTTTCCGAAAACGATATGCGGCTGATCGGCTTTGCCAGCGGGGGCGAGCGGGCTTGGTTCCGCTTGCTGACCGGCGTGCAGGGCGTTGGCAGCAAGATGGCGCTGGCGGTACTCTCGGCGCTGACCGTGGACGAATTGCAGCGCGCCTGCGCCGGGGTGGACGCGGCGATGGTCGCGCGGGCGCAGGGCGTCGGGCCGAAACTGGCCAGCCGGATCGTCAATGAATTGAAGGACAAGGCCGGCGCGCTGCCTTCGGTGGCGGGCGCTGCACTAGCGGCTGCTCCGGTGGGTTCGGCCAGCAGCGATGCGGTTTCGGCGCTGCAGAACCTGGGGTTCAAGCCCAACGTCGCGACCGAAGCCGTGGCCCGCGCGCTGGACGAACTGGGCGAGGGTGCAGAGCTGAACGCGCTGGTGCGGG
>JANMHL010000034.1:0-2012 GCA_031375125.1 Novosphingobium sp.
CAATCCGGCATTTTCTCTTCGTTACGTTCGCCACTGGTCAGTTCTTCGACCACGAACCCATGCTTTTCATAGAACGCTCGGGCATTGACGTTGGATTGGAAGGTATAGAGCCGCAGTTCCCGCTGCTGCCCTTGGGCGAAAAGCAACAGATGCGAACCAATTCTCGCCCGGTGCAACTCTGGGCGAACATAAAGGTGATCAATCCAACCTGGTAGCAGTGCGATCAGCCCAAGAAGCTGATCGCCATCAAATGCGCCCCAAACCTCATCGTTGATCATCACCTCGTCGCGATAAAAAACGACAAATTCGTCTGCAGAGTGGACCGAGGTATCGTAACCGGGAATGAGTGCTCCCGCGGTCCAGTGAATATGCGCGGCTTCGGCAGCGTGTTCGGTGGTCAGTCTGCGGATATCGATCTTTGGCTTGCGTTCGCAACCTAGCATTTCCAGCACGCCATCTGCCAACCGCACTCCAAAATCCGGCCCTTGCCGCGGGTACAAATACGGCTCGATCAGCTCTGCCTCGATCACCGCCAGTTCGCCGCTGTCCAGCCGAACCATATCGATCCGGGCGTAGAGCGGGGCCGCCGCGAACGGCAGCATGGCCATTACCGCTTCGGCGGCGGCGCGGTCGGCGGAGGCGGGCTCGATTTTGGTTTCGATCCCGCCAAAGCTGGACTGGATGCGGTATTCACCGGGCTGGGCCTGTTTGGTCAGCGCATGGCTGAGTGTGCCGCCGACGAAGATGAAGCTGAGTTCGCCTTCGCCTTGGATCGAGCGCAGGAACGGCTGGATCATCCCGGCCTGGCCCAGCTGCCAATCGGCACCCGGCAAGTCAGCGCGGGTAAAGCATTCCTGGCCGTCGGCGCCGGATCCGACCCGGCGTTTGACCACCACTTTGTCCGCGCCGAATTCCTCCATCGCCGCCAGGACTTCGGCGCGACCGGGGTTGCCCGGCCACAGCGTCGGGATTGAGGGTGCACCGCGCGCGGCGAGGTCTTTTAGGTAGAGCTTGTCGGCGTTCCAGCGGACCACTTCGCTGCTATTGCTAACCATCACTCCAGCTGCTTCCAATGCCTCCAGCCGGGCCAGAAATTCGTCTTTAGCGGCGGTGTAATCCCAAGCGGTGCCGATCAGCGCGGCATCGAACTGCGCCAACTGGTCCAGCGGCGCGCGCCAATCGATGTCGATCACTTCGGCGCGGGTGCCCAGCCCCTCGCGCAGCGCGGCGATCTGATAGTCATGTTCAAACGCGTCGACCCGGCGGGTGGGGGAACCGGGTAGGGTGCCGGGGCAGGCGAGGAAGGCGATCTTGGGCATAGGCAAACTTTCGTATCGGGTTTTAGGCCGTGTTCCATCTGGCGGGCGGTTCGACAATCCCTATCTTGTCATCATCGCCCCGCCGATTATGCGGCCTGGGCCGGAGAACCTGCGATGATCGAACTTCGCCCTTTTGCCACAATCGGCGCCGCCAACCACGGCTGGCTGGATGCGCACCATCACTTTTCGTTCGGCAACTATCACGATCCGGCGCGGACCCAGTGGGGCGCCTTGCGGGTCTGGAATGATGACGCGATTGCCGCGCAGGCCGGCTTTCCGCCGCACAGCCATCAGGACATGGAGATTATCACCTATGTCCGTGCCGGCGCAATCAGCCACAAGGACAGCCTGGGCAATGCCGGGCGGACCGAGGCCGGCGATGTGCAGGTGATGAGCGCAGGCACCGGAATCCAGCATTCCGAATTCAACGCCGAAGACACCGAATGCCGCCTGTTCCAGATCTGGATCCTGCCCGATGAAGGCGGCCACGCCCCCAGCTGGGGTGCGCGGCCGTTCCCCAAGGACAGCCGCAACGGCCAGTTCGTCGTGCTCGCCTCGGGCATGGCGAACGATGGCGATGCTCTGCCGATCCACGCCCTGGCGCGGGTCGCGGGGGCCTTTGTGAAAGCCGGAGAGACGGTGCGTTATGAGACGTCGCCCGAGCGCCACCTCTACCTCGTCCCCGCCATTGGC
>JANMHL010000048.1:0-1662 GCA_031375125.1 Novosphingobium sp.
CCGTTCCTCTATTTCCTCGACCTGCCCGGCTTTGCCCTGACTGGATCGAGCCCGGAAATTCTGGTCAGGGTTCGCGATGGCGAAGTCACCATCCGCCCGATCGCCGGAACCCGCCCACGCGGGGCAACGCCCGAGCAGGACCGCATAAACGAGGCTGAACTGCTGGCCGATCCCAAGGAACGCGCCGAACACCTGATGCTGCTCGATCTGGGCCGCAACGATGTCGGCCGGGTCGCGCAGACCGGCACGGTCAAAGTGACCGAGAGCTATACCGTCGAACGCTATAGCCACGTCATGCACATCGTCTCGAACGTGGTCGGGCGGCTCGATACGGCGCAGCATGACGCCATCGACGCGGTGTTCGCAGGCTTTCCCGCCGGAACCGTCAGCGGTGCGCCCAAGGTTCGCGCCGCCGAGATCATCGCCGAATTGGAACCCGAAACCCGCGGCGCCTACGCGGGCGGCGTCGGCTATTTCGCGCCGGACGGCAACCTCGACAGCTGCATCGTGTTGCGGACCGGGGTGGTCAAAGACGGGATGCTCCACGTGCAGGCCGGGGCCGGAATTGTTGCGGATAGTGATCCCGCCTCCGAACAAGCCGAATGTGAGGCGAAAGCCGGAGCATTGATCGCGGCGGCGCGCGAGGCCGTTCGGGTGGCAGGTGAAGCGGGCTTCGGACAGTGAGCCAAGATTGGGAGGCGCTCGAGAGCTTCTCGTTCGGCGATTCCCCGGAAATGGCCGACCAGTTGCTGGTCTTCGTGCTGGGCGGTTCAAAGCGCGCGACTTGCTGGTCCGCGCTCGATGGCCAGCAAACCCATGTCGGCAAGCAGATGGTAGTGCATGACGGAGCAGGCCGCCCTCGCGCTGTTCTCGAAACAGTCGAACTTGAACAACGGCGGTTTTGCGACATAGACCTGCAATTCGCGCTCGATGAAGGCGAAGGCGACGAGACGCTGGACGACTGGCGGCGCGGCCATCGCAGCTACTTCGAGCGAAATGGTGGCTTCGACCCTGAAATGATGCTGTGGTGTGAGCGATTCAGGCTGGTAGAGTTGATCGGCGAATAGGAGAACGGCTATGTCGAACAAGGTTGCACTGATCACAGGTTGTTCAACCGGCGTTGGGCTTCATGCCGCCGTCCGCCTCGCTGAGGCCGGTCATGCCGTAGTGGCGACGATGCGCGATCCGGGTAAGCAGCAGGCTTTGCTGGATGCCTGTGCGGCGGCCGGGGTGACGGTTGAGGTTCGCCCGCTCGATGTTTGCGACCAAAGCTCAATTGGTGCTGTGGTCACCGATGTAATCGCGCGGCATGGCCGGATGGATGTGCTGGTCAACAACGCTGGAGCGGGGTTCCTTGGTTCGGTTGAACAGACCGGCGATGCCGACCTGCGGCGGACGATGGAAACCAACTTCTTCGGCGTGTGGAACCTGACCAAAGCGGTTCTGCCGCAAATGCGCGCACAGGGATCGGGCACGATCATTTCGGTGACCAGCGTCGGCGGCCTGCTCGGCCAGCCGTTTAATGAAGCCTATTGCGCCGCCAAGTTCGCAGTCGAAGGGATGATGGAGGGGCTGGCCCCGCTGGCCAAGCAGTTCGGGATCGATATCTGTCTGGTCGAGCCCGGCCCGATCAACACCGAATTCGTTGCTTCGGTACGCTCG
>JANMHL010000077.1:0-2131 GCA_031375125.1 Novosphingobium sp.
GGCGCGCGCCATTGAGGTGCAGTGCCAAATTGCGCCCGGCCTGCCGCGGTTCAACGTAGTCGGCCTGCCCGATAAAGCGGTGAACGAAAGCAAGGAGCGGGTTCAGGCCGCGCTAAGCGCGATGGGCCTGTCGCTGCCGCCCAAACGGATCACGATCAACCTGTCCCCGGCTGACTTGCCCAAGGAAGGCAGCCACTATGACTTGCCGATTGCGCTGGCCTTGCTGGCGGCGATGGGCGTGACTGACGCGGAGCAACTGGGCGATTTCGTGGCAGTGGGCGAACTGGCGCTCGATGGGCGAATCGTCGCATCCCCTGGCGTGTTGCTCGCCGCGCTTCATGCCAGCGGGCAGGAACTGGGGCTGATTTGCCCGGCGGTGCAGGGCAGCGAGGCGGCCTGGGCCAGCGGGGTCGCGGTGGTTCCGGCGCCCAATCTGGTCAGCCTGCTCAACCACCTGAAAGGCACCCAGCTGCTGGCCCAGCCGCAACCTGGAGAGGCCGAGGCTCCCGGCTTTGGCCCGGACCTCAAACAGGTCAAAGGTCAGGAAACCGCGAAGCGCGCGCTGGAAATCGCCGCCGCTGGTGGCCACAACCTGCTGATGATCGGCCCGCCGGGCGCAGGCAAAAGCCTGCTGGCGAGCTGCCTGCCCGGGATTTTACCGCCGCTGACTTCGGCAGAGGCACTGGAGGTTTCGATGGTGTCCTCGATTGCCGGGTCACTGGTCGATGGCAAAATCAGCCGGACCCGCCCGTTCCGCACCCCGCACCATTCGGCGTCGATGGCGGCGCTGACTGGCGGGGGGCTGAAAGTTAAACCGGGCGAGGTCAGCCTGGCGCATCTGGGCGTGCTGTTTCTGGATGAATTGCCCGAATTTCAGCGCGCCGCGCTCGATTCGCTGCGCCAGCCGCTGGAGACGGGTGTGGTCGATGTCGCGCGGGCCAACGCCCATGTGACCTTCCCGGCGCGGGTGCAGCTCGTGGCGGCAATGAACCCGTGCCGCTGCGGGCATCTCGGCGATCCGGTGCTGGGTTGTTCCAGAGCGCCGCGTTGCGGGGCGGATTATCAGAGCAAGGTTTCGGGCCCGATGCTCGACCGGATTGACCTCCACGTCGATGTCGATCCCGTCAGCGCCGCCGATCTTGGGCTGCCCCCGCCAGCCGAAGGCAGCGCCGAAGTCGCCGCCCGGGTCGCAGCTGCGCGGGCGATCCAGACCGCACGGATGGCCGGCACCGGCAAACGCAGCAATGCCGAACTCGATGGCGATCTGCTCGAATTGCACGGAACACCGGACGAACCGGGCCGCAAGCTGCTGATGCAAGCCGCCGAAGCCATGCGGCTATCGGCGCGCGGCTACACCCGGATGCTCCGCGTGGCGCGGACGATTGCCGATCTTGCGGGAAGCGAAGGGGTGGGGCGCATACATGTGGCCGAAGCGCTGAGTTATCGGCGGGTAGCGCCGAGGGCATAAGTCTGAAGGGAAGGGCTATGCTTCGCAGGATTCTGAGCAAGCTTTTCGGTGCTGAGAAGGCTAAGCCCGAAGCCGCAGAGGTAGAACTTGATGCCCGGGATGTGATCGAGCGCATCAAGGCGCAAGCGCGGCCCTGCGTGCGCGCTTTGCACGCCAATCAAGGCTCTCGCTCGAAGCTGGGCGGGATACCCACGGTGCCCGCCGGGTTCGAATGGCCCGAATGGAAAGGGGTTCCTCTACAATTTCTGTGTCAGCTCGATCTAGCCGAACTGCAGCGCGCCATGCCGTTCGAATGGCTGCCGGACAGCGGGTTGCTGGCCTTCTTTTATGATCAGGAGCAATCGACCTGGGGGTTTGATCCGGCTGATCTGGGCAGCTGGCGGGTCATGCATTTTCCGCTCGATGCGATCTTGGCTCCAGCCAACCTGCCGCAAGGTTGCGTTGCAGCGGGCGTCTATTCTGAAGTCTTTCTCACACTAAAGCAGCAAGCATCGTTGCCCTCGCCGGAGCAAGCCGGATTGAACTATTCGCAGATTTCTGACGAAGCTTGGCGGCTTGTGGAAGAATACCAGTTCCCTGAAGAACCACTGCACCAGATCGCCGGCTGGCCTGGAGCGATACAGAATGACGGCATGGAGCTGGAGTGCCAGTTGGCTTCCAACG
>JANMHL010000105.1:0-2317 GCA_031375125.1 Novosphingobium sp.
CAATCCCTCTGCGCGCAAGTGCGCGGCGGTCACCGGAGTTGGGGTGGCGGCAAAGGCTGGATCAGCCAGACTGCGCGCGGCGAAATCGTGGTTCAGGATCGCGCCGCGCCCGATCAGCACGAAATCGGCCCCAGCATCGAGGCAGGCCTGCGCTTTGGCCGCGCTCATGATCTTGCCTGCCACGCCCAGCCGGGTGTTGCCGCGCGGCAGGGCGGTGAAGTGTGAAATCAGCGGTGCAGCATCGTCAGCCGCACCGACTGGTGCCTTGAAACAATCCCACAGCGACATATCGAGATAGTCGATCTGTCCGCCTTCCATCACCGCCTGCGCAAAAGCCTTGGCCTCGGCGAAATCGATGTTGAAGCGTTCGGGGGAAATCCGCAGGCCAAGCTGGAAATCCGCCCGGGTAGCGGCGCGGATCCCGTCGATCACTTCAAGGATCAGCCGCGTGCGGTTTTCGGCGCTGCCGCCATAGCGATCATCGCGCTGGTTGTTGGTGGCATCGAGGAACTGGGCAAGGACATAGCCATGCGCGCCGTGAACTTCGACGCCGTCAAACCCGGCCTTTTCTGCTCGAACTGCGGCGGCTATGAAATCGTCGCGCAGTTGCTCAACTTCGGCGGTCGACAGCGCGCGGGTGCCGGTTTCGGCGTCGACAAATGGCCCTTGCGGGGCTTCGCCGATCAATTCCGCGGGGCTGCGCATCCCGGCGTGGTGCAACTGGACTGAGGACAGGCTGCCGTGGTCGCGCAGCTTGGCCGCCAGTTCGGTCAGCCGCGGCAGATGATCGTCCGACCAGATGCCAAGCTGGCCGGGAAAGCCCTGGCCCTGGCGCTGGACGTGCGCGGCGGCGGTCATCACCAGCCCGAACCCGCCCTGTGCCCGCATATCGAGCCAGTGGATTTCATCGTCCGAGAGGGTGCCGTCGGGCAGGCTTTGCGAATTGGTCAGCGGCGCCAGCATAAAGCGGTTGGCCATGGCCGGACCACGGGCAAAGGTAAGCGCTTGGGCAAAGTTGGTCATATGCGGAAAAGTTCCCTGTTTGATAAGTGATTAGCGCCAGCTGGGCAGCCACATCCACCACTGATAGCTGGGCTTGCCGCAGCACAGCGGGGCGGCGGAGATGATCGGATAGAACCAGGCGAACAGCGCGAGGCTGAGCGCGAGACTGGCAGGGGAGATCCAACGCCAGCGGTCGGTCCGCCGCCACAGCGCGTCGAGCGCCAGCGCCAGCAGCGCCATCAGGAACGTGCTGGGCAGTAGATAATGATAGAGGAACTGCACCGGCTTGCCCGAGGCGGCCCAGAACAACAGCGTTACGAAATAGAGCGCGGCAAAGGCCAGCAGATCAAGCCGCCACTGCCGCACCCCGGCCCACAGCGCCCAGCCGAGTGCGGCAAGGCCCGCCAGCATCGTGAACGGATTGCCGATCAGTACGATCCCGCGCTGCGCTCCGTCGACCTCCTTATACAGGTACCAGATCGCCCGCCAGTTTGAGGCCCACTGATACCAGACCGAGCGGTAGGGATGCGGCTTTACGACGCTGTCCTGCAGGGTCAGCATATGCTGGTGCCAGGCCAGCGGCGACCACGGATCAAGCGGGCGGCCAACCCAGTGAAAGGCCGGCCAAAAGGTCAGCCAATAGACCGCCAGCGGCACTAACCCCAGCCACAGCGCCGCCTCGATCAGGCTGATCCCCGGCACCGGACCGCCGCGGCGAGCCAGCAGGAACCCGCGCCCGGTATGCTTTAGCTTGAGCGCCAGAAAGGCCAATCCGGGCAGGACCAGCGCCGGCGCGACCGACCATTTCGCGCCGAGCGACAGCCCCATCAAGGTCCCGGCCAAGGCCAGCCGCCAGCGGCCTTGCTGCGGCAGGCGGACTGCGGCGGCGATTTGCCAGGCCGCCAGCATCGCCAGCGCGGCCATGGTCATATCGAGCATCGCGATCCGGCTGTGGATGAACCAGAAGAAGTCGGTCGCCAGCAGCACCATGGCCAGCACCGTCGCGCGGGCATTACCGCTGGCGAACCAGACCATCCGCGAAAAGGCGAACAGCCCTAGCGAACCGAGCAGCGCCGATGGCAGCCGCCAAACGGTCGGCTTATCGCCAAGCCATTCAATCGCAAAAGCCAGCAGAGTCTTGGCGAAGAACGGATGTTCGGGATTGAACCGCACGCCCTCCAACTGCTTGCGCGCGGCAGCGACATAGTGGGTCTCGTCGAAATAGATCTCGCTCGGCACACCAAGCCGCCACCAGCACAGCGCCAGAAAAAACACCGCAATGACCGCGCACCATTCGGCGGGATCCCGGTCAGTA
>JANMHL010000110.1:0-38786 GCA_031375125.1 Novosphingobium sp.
TTTGGCATGAGCTCCACTCCGGCAACTCCGCTGCTCGATACTGTCGATGTTCCCGCCGATCTGCGCGCACTGGCCCCCGGCCAGCTGCGGCAATTGGCCGATGAACTGCGCAGCGAGATGATCTCCGCCGTCGGCACCACTGGCGGCCACCTGGGTTCCGGGCTTGGCGTGGTCGAACTGACCGTCGCGATCCACTATGTTTTCAACACGCCGGATGATCGGCTGATCTGGGATGTTGGCCATCAGGCCTATCCGCACAAGATCCTGACCGGGCGGCGTGACCGTATCCGGACCCTGCGCAGCGGCGGCGGCCTGTCGGGCTTTACCAAACGGAGCGAGAGCGAATACGATCCGTTCGGCGCGGCCCACAGCTCAACCTCGATCTCGGCCGCACTGGGTTTTGCCGTGGCGAACAAGCTGGCAGGCACCCCGGGCAAGGGCATCGCAGTGATCGGTGACGGCGCGATGAGCGCGGGCATGGCCTATGAGGCGATGAACAACGCGGCAGTGGCGGGCAATCGCCTGATCGTGATCCTGAACGATAACGATATGTCGATTGCGCCGCCGGTTGGCGGGCTTTCGGCCTATCTCGCCCGGCTGGTCTCCTCGCGGCCCTTTCTGCAACTGCGCGATATCGCCCGGCGAATCTCCCGCCGCCTGCCCGAACCGCTGCACAAGGCCGCCAAAAAGACCGACGAATTCGCTCGCGGGATGGCGATGGGCGGGACGCTGTTTGAGGAACTGGGGTTCTATTACGTCGGGCCAATCGATGGCCACAATATCGACCAGCTGGTTCCGATTCTGGAAAACGTCCGCGATGCCGCCGAAGGGCCGTGCCTGATCCATGTCGTGACGCAAAAGGGCAAGGGCTACGGCCCGGCAGAGGCCAGCGCCGACAAATATCACGGCGTGCAAAAGTTTGACGTGATCACCGGCCAACAGGTCAAAGCCGCCGCATCGGCCCCGGCCTATCAGAACGTGTTCGGTGAAACGCTGGCCAAGCTGGCCGATACCGACCCGCTGATCTGTGCAATCACCGCCGCCATGCCGAGCGGGACCGGCGTGGACAAGTTCGCCGCCGCGCACCCCAGCCGCGCGTTCGATGTCGGGATTGCCGAACAGCACGGGGTGACTTTCGCCGCGGGCCTCGCCGCGCAGGGAATGCGGCCGTTCTGCGCGATTTACTCCACCTTCCTGCAGCGCGCCTACGATCAGGTGGTCCACGATGTGGCGATCCAGAACCTGCCGGTTCGCTTTGCGATCGACCGCGCAGGCCTAGTCGGCGCGGATGGCGCGACTCACGCCGGTTCGTTCGACATCACCTACCTTGCGTCCTTGCCCAACTTCGTGGTGATGGCGGCGGCGGACGAGGCGGAACTGGTCCACATGACCTATACCGCTGCGCTCCATGACAGCGGGCCAATCGCGTTCCGCTATCCACGCGGGAACGGCACCGGGGTGGAAATGCCTGAGGTGCCGGTGGCGCTGGAGATCGGCAAAGGCCGGATCGTCAAGCACGGCAGCAAGGTCGCGATCCTTTCGCTCGGCACGCGGCTGGCCGAAGCATTGAAAGCCGCCGAGCAGCTGGAAGCCAAGGGCTTGTCCACCACGGTCGCCGACCTGCGCTTTGCCAAGCCGCTCGACGTGGACCTGATCCGGCAACTGATGGCCACCCACGAAGTGATCGTGACGGTCGAAGAAGGCAGCATCGGCGGGCTCGGCGCCCACGTGCTGACCATGGCCAGCGACGAAGGCCTGACCGACGCAGGCCTGAAAATCCGCACGCTGCGTCTGCCGGATGTGTTCCAGGACCACGACGCGCCGGACAAGCAGTATGATACCGCCGGGCTGAACGCGGGCGGGATCGTCGATTGCGTGCTGAAGGCGCTGCGGCACAATTCGGCCGGGGTTGAAGAGGCGCGGGCTTAATGGATATTGGCGAACTTCCTAAATATCACGAGTTGATGCAGCCAACTCTGGTGGCGCTCGAAAGAATTGGAGGCTCAGCCTCTCTCAACGAAATCAACGACACGGTAATCGAGCTTGTTGGTTTGCCGGGTGATGCGTTGGATGTCGAATACGAGAGTGGGGCAGGGGCTGTCATCCCGGATCGGCTTTCTTGGGCTCGGAGCCATTTGAAGGCTGGCGGTCTACTAGCGTCTGGTGGTCGAGGAATTTGGCTGCTGACCGATGAAGGCAAGCAGGCGATTTCATGGCCAAGCGAGGTTTTGCGGCGCAAGATTGCCGCTGTCATTCGGGCCAAGCACGGCAATCGAAATAAGACACCTGTCAGTGAAAACGACGTACCAATGGGCAATCCTGACGCTGAATTCACTGACTGGCGCGACTCTTTGCTGAGTAAGCTTCGCTCAATGGACCCGGCAGCATTCGAACGACTTTGTCAGAGGATTTTGCGAGAGTCGGGTTTCGTGAAGGTAGAAGTCACTGGGCGCTCTGGTGACGGAGGCATTGATGGGACTGGAATTCTCCAACTGAGTCTCATGTCGTTCCATGTGCTTTTTCAATGCAAGCGTTACCAAGGTTCGGTTGGATCAGGCGCTGTTCGCGATTGTCGCGGTGCAATGATGGGTCGGACCGACAAGGGATTGATCATTACGACTGGCACTTTTTCACCCGACGCTCGTCGCGAAGCGACCCGCGATGGCGCTCCACCAATTGACTTGATCGATGGTGAGTCACTCTGTGAAAAACTCAAGGAATTAAGCTTGGGAGTTGAAACAGAAATGGTCCCTGTGGTGACCGTTAAGATCGACTGGTTTGACCAGATTTAGACTCACGCAGTTCTTGCTGTTCGACCATACGCCTGATTGCATCATTGACAAACGAATCAACGGACAGCCCAAGCTTTTCAGCATGTGCGCGAAGCATCTCCTCGTTTTCAGCACCGATATCTATGTAAAACGTCACAAACCCTCTTTAACTAATGAATATCGATTTGTCCCTGTCGCGCAAGATTCGACTGGTCCAAAATGGATCTTGGAGCTCACTTAGACAGACCCTGTTTGACTGCTTACCCGAGCCACCGCCACACCCCCGCCGCCATTCCGATCAACCAGCCATGCGCCCAGCTGGCCGCCAGCCACAGCGCGATCCCGCCGAGCCATGGCACCGCCCCGGCTTTGCCCAGCGCGCCCCACTTTGGCCAATAGCTGGTCTTCGCTTCCCAGCCCTGCCAGGCCCCGCCCATCAACTCTTCCTTTTTGCGGTCCTGCAGATGCGATCCGGCCAGGGCCAGGACTGCCACGGCGAGGCTGAGCACGATCACCCGCGGGGTTGGGCTGACCAACAAATGCGCTGCGCTCCACAGCGCGAACGACCACATCATCGGGTGGCGGGTAACCTGGAATACGCCGTGCGGGGCTTTGCTGGCGAGCGCGGCAGCGCCCGGTGCAGGCAAAGCCGGATTGCCGATGAACGAGCCCACCAACAGCACCGACGCGATCAGCATCAGCAGCGTGGCCGCGACCCACGGACCGTCGGCGATCCCATTCCACAGTGGCGCAGCGGGCGGCACGGCGCGGAAGGCCATGACCAGCCAGCCGAGCGTGGCAAAGGCGACCAGCGAATAGAGCGCGGGAAAGGCCTTTTCCCCGGTGATCCGCACCATCGGCGCGCGCAACGGGTGCGACAAGGCGAAATGGGTTCCGACAAAAGCAAGCGAAGCGGCGGTCAGGTTGGCAAGCGCGTGGTCCATCATTCGGCCCCTATGTTTACGGCGTGAACATAGCTAACACAGTCCAGCGCCATTGCAAGCAACGTGGGCGATTTTCCTACAACGGCCTAATCGGGTAAGGCCTTGGCACAACCACACAGCGGCATCGGCGATCCCCGGAAACGCTCAAAATTTCATCAACCACTTGATATAATGTGATTATAGCAAATTTTCAAGTTGGTTTGTGCCGCCCTTTCGCCGCATTGGTGCACGCCTTGACCCAGTTTGTGTCGGTTTGTGCCAGTTTGTGCAGGCTTTACCAATCATAGGCTTTGGGCAGCGCGCCCTCAGTCGGCGAACCCTTATAGCGATCGCGCAGGCGAGTCTGGTGATCCTTCAGCGGTTGTTCGACTCCGTCGATATAGACCGCGGTTACCCCGCTGGTCAGCTCCAGCGGATCGCCATCCCAGATCACCACATCGCCCTGCCGCCCGGGCCGGAGCGAGCCGATTTTGTCGCCCAGCCCCAGCGCCTCGGCCGGGCCCGAACTGATCGCGGCAAAGGCCTGATTCCAGGTCAGCCCGCTGGCCCCCGGAACCTTGCTCAGTGCCACCATGTTCCCGGCATATTGCGGGGCATAGCGCGGCTGATCAAAGAACGCGCCAAGCGAGACTTTGACCCCGCCCGCTTTCATCCGCCCGACATTGGACTGAGTCGCGCCCAATTGTTCAAAGCTGGCGGGCAGATCATTCAGCGGGGTGGCCAGCACCGGCACGCCAGACTGGGCCAGTTCGCCCGAGACCATCCAGCCCTCGGTCGCGCCGACGATCACCAGTTTAATCAGCGGGTATTCCTGTTTCAGTTTCAGCACCGCCCGGATATCGGCGGCACGCTCAACATGGACGTAGAGCGGCTGCTTGCCGGTCACCACCGGGATCAGCGCCACAGCGTCCCGGCGGTTGAGCAACACGTCATCGCGGCGCGCCCCAGCCGGTACAGCGGACAATTCGCGCGCTTCACCGAGCGAATTGTGCAATTCCGCCCAGGTCGCAACCCGGCTGCCACCCGCGCGGCGCGCGCCGGTTTCGCCCAGCTCAACATACTGGAAAGCACGCGGGACCATGATCGGGTTGGGATCTGCCCCCAGATCGATCACCACGCCCTGCCCGCCAAAGATCGTATCGGTGCCAATCGGTGCAACCGCCGCGCGGGTAACCCCGCCGGCCCGGCTGACCTTGATATGCTGGGCATCGGGATTGATCGCCTGGCTGAGGTCAAGACTGGCGCTGAACGGGCTTTTATCGGCATCGGCATCGTTGCTGTCATCAACCGCTTCGACATCGAACAGGCCCAGATTGGTGACCGCCACCACCAGCCCCGGGGTGACCCATTTGCCGCTGGCGTCGACTTTGCGCACACCTGCCGGAACCACGACATCGCGCCCGACCGCGACGACTTTGCCGTCCTGCACCAGCACCGTCGCGCCGTCGATCGGATCGCTGCCATCGCCGATGACAACCTTGCCGCCGGTGATCGCCACCGTCTGCGCCAAGGCCGGACTGGCGATCCCGCAGAGCAGCGCTGCGAGCAGATATCGCGCGCTCATTTCACGTCTCCTTCGCCGGGCTGGCCAAGTTCAAAATCACTGACCGCGCGGCGTTTGCGGTCGGCGCTGTCAAACAGCATCGCGCCATCGACCCAGACCTTTTCGGGCCGCGAATAGACCGACAGCGGGTTGCCGTTCCACAGCACCAGATCGGCGCCCTTGCCCGGTTCCAGACTGCCGGTCAGCTTGTCGATCCCAATTGCCTTGGCCGGGTTAAGCGTCAGCCAGCGGATCACTTCGCCGTCCGGCACCACAACCCCGATCCGCTTGGCATCGCCCTGTGCTTTGGCGGCTTCCTGATTGAGCCGCTGTATGCCGTTTTCATCGTCTGAATGGATCACCACACAGGCCCCGGCCTTGAACAGGATCCCGGCGTTTTCGGGGATCCCGTCATAGGCTTCCATCTTGAAGCCCCACCAATCGGCCCAGACCGCCGAGCAAGTGCCCGCCGCCGCCAGCAGATCGCCGATCTTGTAAGCTTCGACCGCATGGTGGAACGTGCTGACTTTGTAACCAAATTCCTTGCCCATATCGAGCACCACGGCCATTTCATCAGCGCGGTAACAGTGGTTCTGAACCAAAATTTCGCCGTCGAGCACCCCCACCAGCGTTTCCATGCCAAGGTCGCGGCTCTCCAGCTTTCCGGCTTCGCGTTTGGCGCGGTATTCGCTGGCCTTGATCCAGGTTTCGCGGTTGACCGCGAGGTTACCCATCCGGGTCGAAGGCGCGCGGCCCTTGCTGCCGTAAACCCGCTTGGGGTTTTCCCCGCAGGCCATTTTGAGACTGTAAGGCGCGGCGGGAAACTTCATCGCCTGCATCGTCCGCGCCGGAACGTTTTTCAGCACCACCCCGCGCCCGCCCATCAGGTTGCCGCTGCCCGGCAGCACCAACAGCGCGGTAACCCCGCCATTGGCCATCGCCCGGCTGAACCCGGGATCCTGCGGCCAGACCGAATGCTCCGCCCAGACGTTGGGCGTGGTCGGGTTGGTCAGTTCGTTGCCATCGGAATGCGCCTCAACCCCGGGGCTGGGATAATCGCCCAGATGGCTGTGAGCGTCGATGATCCCGGGGGTGATGAACTTACCGCTGGCGTCGATCCGGGTGTAGCCGTCAGGCACCGCCAGATCAGGCCCGCCGACCGCGACCACTTTGCCGTCCTTGATCAGCACCGTGCCGCGATCAATCTGCCGCCCGGTGCCGTCAAACACCGTACCGCCAACCAATGCGGTCGGCGCCCCGGCATAGGCCTTGTAGGTCGACGGATAAGGATCCTTGTTGAAATCCCGCGCAGCCTTGATGGCGGGGGTTTCGTCCTTCTTGTCCTTGGCCAAACCGGGAGCAGTTCCGCCCAGCACCATGGCGCAAGCGGCGGCAGACAGCAGCGAACGGGGCAATTTGCGCATCGGGGTCACTCCGCTTTGGGCTCGGGCCGGTCCTCAAGCGTGTCGAGGTGCATCCAGCGTTTGACGATCGGTGAAACCAGCAGCACCGCAACCGAAACCCCAATCGTGATCCAGCCGATCTTTGAATAGATCGCAAGGGTCAGCTCCCTCGACATCTCGCCGCCTTCGCCGCCGGTTGCTTCCCCGATCTTGCCCGCGACAAAATTGCCCACGGCCGTCATGTAGAACCACGCCCCCATGATGAAGCTGGCCAGGTGCAGCGGCGCCAGTCGCGCCATCGCCGAAAGGCCGACCGGGGAAAGACACAGTTCGCCAGTGGTGTGGAGCAGATAGATCAGGAACACGAAGATTACCGGGGTCAGCACGTTTGCGCCGACCGTATTGGCACCCCAGACAAACACCAGAAAGCCCAGTCCAACCTGCGTGAGCGCGAGTCCAAACTTGGCCGGAGCCGAAGGTTCGAGCCCCTTGCGCCCAAGGTATTGCCAAAGCGCGGCGAAGATCGGGGCGAACATCACAATGTAGATCGGGTTGATCGACTGGAACAGGCTGGTTGGCACACCCGACCGGTCAACATAGCGATCGGTATAGAGATTGAGGCTACCTCCGCCCTGTTCAAACAGCCCCCAGAAGATCGGGTTGAGTGCGATCAGGAACAGCATTGCGAACATCCGTTCACGCGGTTCCTTGGGAAGCTTGAAGGCTTCGTAGAGCGTGTAGCCGAGCATCGCGAGGCCTGAGATCAGCAGCAGGTTCTGGATCACATCCTGGAACCGGATCAGCATCCAGATCACCGCGACTGCGCCAAGGCCGACGGCATAAAGCGTCGTCTCGCGCTTGCGGGTAAGCAGAGCCGGTGCTTCGCCGCGCCCCTGCAGGGCCGGCTTGCCAATTACGAAGATGATCAGGCCGACGACCATGCCGATCCCAGCCAAGCCAAAGCCATAGGCCCAGCCAATTGTCTCGCCCAGATAGCCGACCAGGATCGTACCGAGCGCCGCGCCGACATTCACCCCCATATAGAAGATCGTATAGGCCGCATCGCGGCGCACGTCGGTCATCTTGTAGAGCTGGCCGACAATCACCGAGATGTTCGCCTTGAGGAAACCCGAACCGACGATGATAAACGCCAGTGCCGCCCAGAACACGTTGATTGCGGGATCGGTTTGACCGCCGTTACCCTCAACCGCCATCAGGGTATGGCCGATCGCCAGCATGACCCCACCAAAGATCACCGCCTTGCGCTGGCCAAGATAACGGTCGGCAATCAAGCCGCCGAGCACCGGAGTGATATAGACCAATGCACCATAGGCGCCGTAGATCAGGTTGGCTTTGCCATCGGCAAACAGCCAGTGCTTGGTCAGATAGAGCACCAGCAGCGCCCGCATCCCATAATACGAAAAGCGTTCCCACATTTCGGCATAGAACAGAACGAACAGTCCGCGCGGGTGACCAACCACTTCCTCGCTTTTGCGACTGGCGATCAACCCGCCGATGGCGAGAAAGCCGAACAGGAACAGCGCGGCGATCGCCGCGATCCAGTCGCCCTCATTCCACAGACCCATATCTTTCATGAAAAGCTCCCCAAAATAGTCATTCGCAGCCGATCCCGGCGGCTGCTTGCATGGCCGGGAGACTAGCCGCGATTTCGCCGCTGTGAAGTGAAATTTGCCGCGCTTGATGGTTTGTTGCTTCCGCGCCGCTCAGGCCAAACCGCTTGCGTGCGGCGCTGTATTATGGCACTGATGCACCATGCCCCAGTCCAGCAAACCCGTGTATCTGAAACTCCGCGATACGATCGCCGCGGCGATCATTGACGGAACCTATCCGGATGGGGCCATGCTCCCTTCGGTCCGGGCCTTTGCCGCCGATCAGGGCGCCAATCCGCTGACCGTGGCCAAGGCCTATCAACTGTTCCAGCTTGATGGACTGGTAGAAGTGCAGCGCGGGGTCGGGATGTTTGTGGCGCGCGGCGCAGCGGACAAGTTGCGGCGCAGCGAGCGCGAACGGTTCCTCGAAATCGAGTGGCCGGCGATTTGCCAGCGGATCGAACGGCTTGGCATCCAGCCTGCCGAGCTGATTTCCGAAAAACTGTAAGAAAATATACGGATTCCATTTGCGCATCCGACCTGCTTTTGGCAGTGTCGTGACTGTGCAGTGCTGCTTTTCCCGGGTCGGAAGTTGTGCCGCGCTTTTTACCAATGATTTGGCGGGAGCCGCACCTGCGGTCCCTTTGAAAGGCGTGTTATGATCCGTTCCGAACTGGTTGCCGCTCTGGCCCGCGAAAACCCCGGCCTCCGGCTTGAAGAAGTCGAAAAGGCGGTCGGCACTTTCTTTGATGAAATCGCCGCGCGTCTCGCCTCTGGCGGACGGGTTGAGCTGCGCGGTTTTGGCGCTTTTTCAACCCGCGCCCGCGATGCCCGCAAGGGCCGCAATCCGCGCACCGGCGAAACCGTCAGCGTGCCCGGCAAAAGTGTTCCCTATTTCAAACCCGGCAAGGAACTGCGCGCACGGCTGAACGCGGACTAGCACGGTCCAGTTCTAGGGAGCGGGACTAGTCAGCCCGCTCCAGTTCTGCCACATCGCTTGCGCGCGCGGACGTGGCGGAATGGTAGACGCCGGGGACTTAAAATCCCCTGAGCTTAGCTCGTGTGGGTTCGAGTCCCACCGTCCGCACCACTGGCCGCCCTCACAAAGAGCCGCCGCGCCAACATGCTTGCCGGTATGCTAACCACATCCGCACATGTTGAATTCATGGCCGTGCCCCAGCATCGTGGTTCAACCGGGGCAACCAGCGATGTCGGACGAACCAAGTGCCATCAACCACAGCACCGATCTTCGCAGCGACAGCCGCGTTTCACTGCTGCTGCGGGCCGGCAAGCTAATCGCCCAGCAGGGTGAGTTCCTGTGCATCGTTCGCGATGTTTCGGCCAGCGGGGTCAAGGTCAAGCTGCTACACGAGCTGCCCGCGGTGAACCGGCTCGATCTCGAACTGGCCAACGGTGAGAGCTATCCGCTCGAACTGGTCTGGAACAAGGATGGCCATGCCGGCTTCCGCTTTCTTGACCGTCCGATCATGCTGGCCAATGTGGTCGATGAACCTTCGCACTTTCCCAAGCGCGGGATCCGACTGCGGCTGGAATTGCCGGTCGGGATCAGGATCGGCGACGCTCTGCACACCGCGAAACTGTGCGATCTTTCGCAGCACGGCGCCCAGATCGAAATCGAACCGGGGCTGGCGCTCGGCCAGCGCGTCAGCTTGTGCGCGGCGGGTTTTGCCGAGCTGGAAAGCCGGGTCCGCTGGCGGCGGCGCGGGGCCCATGGACTGGTGTTCCAGCGCGGCTTCCGGCTCGACGAACTGGCCCGGCTTTCGGCCGAGCTGCGCGCCGCCCCCGCCAAGCCAGCACCGCGCAACCAGAAAGCCGCTAAAAACGCCGCGCGTTAACCACTGGTTAGGCAATTTCCTTCACTTCTGGCACAATCGATCAAGTGGGGAAAACATGGCTGTTACCGGCATAACCGGCGCTGCGAAATCAGCGCCAAACCGTGAAAAGACCGTCGACGTGGCGATCATCGGAGCGGGGCCCGCTGGGCTAACCGCCGGTTATCTGTTGACCAAGGCCGGGCTGTCGGTCGCGATCATCGAGAAGGACCAGCACTACGTCGGCGGGATCAGCCGGACCGTGGAGCACGAAGGCTACCGCTTTGACATCGGCGGGCACCGGTTCTTTTCCAAATCGCAACAAGTGGTTGAGTTGTGGAACGAGATTCTGCCCGACGATTTCATCGAGCGTCCGCGGATGAGCCGGATCTACTATGAGGGCAAATTCTATTCCTATCCGCTGCGCGCGTTCGAAGCGTTGTGGAACCTGGGGATCATCCGCAGCACGCTGTGCATGGTGAGCTTTGCGAAGGCGCAAGTGTTCCCCAACAAGAAAATCAAAAGCTTTGAAGACTGGACCGTCAACGCGTTCGGCTGGAAGCTCTATTCGATCTTTTTCAAGACCTACACCGAGAAGGTCTGGGGGATGCCCTGCGACGAGATGAGCGCCGATTGGGCCGCTCAGCGGATCAAGGGCCTGTCGTTGTGGGGCGCGGTTGTCGATGGCCTCAAGCGCAGCCTGGGCCTCAACAAAGTCCCCAACGATGGGATGGCAACCAAGTCGCTGCTCGAGAGTTTCCGCTATCCGCGGCTTGGCCCCGGCATGATGTGGGACGCCGCGCGCGACAAAATCATCGCCAGCGGCAACGGCGAAGTACTGATGGGTCATGCCTTGAAACAACTCGCCAGTGACGGCCAGAACGGCTGGCGGCTGACCGCCTGCCACGTCGGCGGCGACACCACGATCCGCGCCAAACACGCGATCAGCAGCGCCCCGATGCGCGAACTGGCCGCGCGGCTGCATCCGTTGCCGCAGACCAGCCTGGCCGCCAAGCAGCTCAAGTACCGGGATTTCCTGACCGTCGCGCTCAAGATCCGCAGCACCGATCTGTTCCCGGACAACTGGATTTACATCCACGACAGCAAGGTCAAAGTCGGCCGGATCCAGAACTTTCGCTCATGGTCGCCTGAAATGGTGCCCGAACCGGGGGTCGCCTGCGTCGGCCTTGAATACTTCTGCTTTGAAGGCGACGGGCTGTGGTCGATGACGGACGCCGAACTGATCGACCTTGCGACCCGCGAACTCGCGCAGCTCGGGCTGGTCTCGGCCGAACAGGTGTTCGGCGGCGCGGTCGTGCGGCAGGAAAAAGCCTATCCGGTCTATGACGAGGACTATGCCAAGCACGTTGCCGCGATGCGCGAGGAACTGGAAGCGGCGCATCCCAGCCTGCATCTGGTCGGGCGCAATGGGATGCACCGCTATAACAATCAGGATCACGCGATGATGACTGCGATGCTGACGGTCGAAAATATCATCGCCGGAGCGCGCGTTTACGACGTCTGGTGCGTCAACGAGGATGCCGAATATCACGAAGCCGGAGCCGAAGGCGCCAAACCCGATCTGGCAGCGCCCCGGACGCCGAGCGACGATCAGATCGCCGCGTTGACATCGTTGCGGGGCGTGCCCGAGCGGATCCCCGCCGAATCCAAACGTGACGCGGCCTAACACGATGCTGCGCCGCGCCATCAACTTGCTCTTTCTGCGCTACCTTGCCGCAAGTGCGCTGGCGCTGGGGGTGGATATGGGCGCGTTTCTGGCGCTGCTGACCTTGGGACTGCCGGCCGCAGCGGCCGCGGCGGTGGGTTATGGCCTGGGCATCGCGGCGCACTGGCTGGCTTCCAGCCGCGCCGTATTCACCGCCGGGGTGGCTGAACACGGCCCCGAACGTAGCCGCCAGAAGGCGCTGTTCGTAGGCTCTGCGCTAGCCGGGCTGGCCCTGACCACCGCGATTGTCGGCATCGGCACCGGGTTTGGGCTCGATCCGCGACTGGCCAAACTGGCCGC
Source organism: Novosphingobium sp. (assembly GCA_031375125.1). Taxonomy (GTDB): domain Bacteria; phylum Pseudomonadota; class Alphaproteobacteria; order Sphingomonadales; family Sphingomonadaceae; genus Novosphingobium. Next base: position 12,130 of record JANMHL010000110.1, read on the forward strand.
AATCGGCGCAAGTTTCACGCTGACCTGGCTGCTGCGCGAACGCGTGGTGTTCCGCGCCGCTGCGACGCGATGATCTTTATCGAGCGCCGCCGCGCCGGATTTACCGCCGAGCTGCTTTGGCCCGTCGGTTTGATCTGGCTGGCAGTTGCGCTGCTGTTTCTAATCGCCAAGTGGCCCGCCATCACCGCACTGCAACTGCACGATGCGGATGACACGCTGCGGCTAATTCAATTGCGCGATCTGGTTGCCGGGCAAGGCTGGTTCGACCTGACGCAATACCGCGTAAACCCGCCAGACGGATTGGCTATGCACTGGTCGCGGCTGGTCGATGTCCCGTTGTGGCTGGTCTATAGCGCGCTTGCCCCGCTACTGGGTGCGCCACTGGCCGAGACGCTGACTGCCGTACTGGTCCCGCTGCTGACGCTGTTTTGCGCGATGTTGCTGGCTGGACGACTGGCCTGGCGAATGCTGGGTGGCGCGGCCGCCGCCGATACCTCTCTGGTCCTGGCCTTGATGACTGCCGTGATTGAGCAGATGCAGCCGCTCAGGATCGACCATCATGGCTGGCAAATTGTCGCGGTCCTGGCCGCGCTGAACGGTTTGGCCGCGCGCCGCGAGAAGACCGGCGGACGACTGGCCGGGATCGCGATGGCACTGGGGCTGACGATCAGTCTGGAACTGCTGCCAATCGCCGGGTTGATCGGGGCGGTGCTGGCGCTGCGCTGGTTGCTGGACCGCAAGGACAAGGCCCTGTGCCTCCATTACATCCGCACGCTGGCAGTCACCGCGCTGCTGGCTTTTGGAGCGACGCACGGAATCGCCGATCTGACACCGCACTGCGATACGCTATCCCCGGCCTACCTTGCCGCGCTGCTTGCTACGGCCAGCGGACTAAGCCTGCTGGGGCTGGCTCCGCCGATGCCGCGCGCCGCTTTGGCCTTGGCGATGGCCGCGACGGTTGCCGGGGCCGTGGCCACGCTGCTGCTGCTTGCGCCGCAATGCTCACGCGGGCCATTCGTAGCGCTCGACCCACTGGTCCAGCAGTTCTGGTATGCCAATGTGCGCGAGGGCATGCCGGTCTGGCGGCAGGATCTTTCGGTTGCTCTGCGGTTGGTCGTACCGCCGCTGTTTGGGCTCTATGCCGCGGTCCGGCTGTACCAGGTCAGTAACGGCTGGCTCCGCCGGTTCTGGTTCGAGTACGCGTTGATTCTGGCCGGCGCATTGCTGCTTGGACTGGTCGTCAGTCGCTCGACCGGCTTCGCCGCCGCGCTGGGTGCGGTTCCGCTCAGCTGGTTGCTGCGCGGGTGGATCCGCTCTGGCAAAGCGCTGCGTCCCGGGCCCAAACGGATCGGATTGTTTGCGGCCGCGGCGTTGGTCGTCTTGCCTCACCTGCCACTACAAGCCGCGCGCGCGCTCAGTCCACAAGACCCGGTGCCAGTCCGGACCGCACAATATATTTGTGACATTCAAAGCGCCGCAATGACTCTCAGCACCTTGGCCCCGGCGACGATCTTTGCGCCAATTGATGCTGGGCCGATGCTGCTGCTGCACACCCCGCACAAGGTTGTAGCCACCGCGCATCATCGCGCGCCGCAAGCCTTGCACGATGTTATTGCTGCTTTCACCGCTGATCCGGCCAAGGCCGAAGCGATCATCCGCGGGCGCGGGGCGCGCTATGTCGCGATTTGCCCCGGCCTGGCCGAAGCGCAAATCTACCGTGATGCCGCCCCGCATGGGTTAATGGCTCAGCTCAGCAAAGGACAGGCCCCCGCATGGCTGAAACCAGTGCCCATGCCGGCAGCCAGCGGCCTGCTGGTCTGGGAAGTGGTACAGCCCTAAAACTTCTCCAGGGTCACTTCCATCTTGCGGAAGCCATGGACGAAGTTGGCGCGGACCCGTTCGACCTTGCCGGTGACATTCACCCGCATCCGCCGCTTGTGCATTTCTTCCATCAGGATCTTGAGCTGCAGTTCGGCCAGCCGCGCACCGACGCAGCGGTGGATGCCATAGCCAAACGACAAGTTCCGCCGCGCGTTGTCACGGTTCAGGATTACCCGGTCGGGATCGGTGAACACCTCTTCATCGCGGTTTGCCGAAATGTACCACAGGATCAGCTTGTCGCCCTTTTTGACCTGATGACCGAACAATTCGGCGTCAGCGGTGGCGGTCCGCCGCATGTGCGCCAGTGGGGTCTGGAACCGGATGATTTCCTGAACTGCGTTGGGGATCACCGAAGGATCAGCCTCAAACAGCGCGCGCTGGTCGGGGAAGCTGTCGAGCCCATGGATGATCCCCGACATGGTGTTGCGAGTGGTATCGTTGCCGCCGACGATCAGCAGGATCAGGTTGCCCATGAATTCCTGCGGGCTCATGTGGTTCATCGCATCGGAATGGATCATCATCGAGATCAGATCGCGAGTGGGCTCTTTACCCATCCGGTCAATCCACAGCGTCTTGAAATAGTGGGCCATCTCCTGAAAGATTTCCCAGCGGGTTTCATTCAGTTCGCGCGCAAAACCCAATTCGGCGTCACCGGCCCAGTCCGACCAGTAGGTCAGCAGGCGCCGATCTTCCCAGGGAAAGCCGAACAGCAGCGCCAGCATGCCCGTGGTCAGTTCGACCGAGACATTGTCGACCCAATCGAACTGCTCGCCATAGGGCAGCGAATCCAGCGTGGCGGCCGTACGCATCCGCACTTCCACAGCCAGCCGGTCGATCTCGGCCGGAGTAAAGGCTGGGGCGACGGTCCTGCGCTGGCCAGTGTGTTCGGGCCGGTCCATCGCGATGAACATCGGCAAGCGGCGCTCGGCCAGTTGTTCCGGCGTCACATCGGCCGGTGGTTCGGTGATGGTGATCCCGCCGTTCTCCCATGATGAGGAGAACAGTTCAGGCAGCGCCTCGACATGCTGGATCGCCTTGGAAGTGGTGATGTTCCAATATGGCCCATAAGGCGATTCGGGCACGAAGTTTACCGGCTCATTCGCGCGCATTTCGGCGAAAATCGGCTGCCAGCGGTCCTCGACGTAGATATCGCTGCGCGAAACGTCGCGTGGATGGGTGGACTTAGGCAGTTCCTGCCCGTGATCTTTCAGCCAAGCTTCAAACGCCTCAGTCGCGGTCGGCGACGTGCGGTAGGTAAAGGGTTCGGGGCTGGTTGCCTGAGTGGCCATCGCGTGTCTCTCCACCGCCCGCACCCTTTGCGGATACGTTGCGTCGAGAGACTTATCCGGCTTAACTTACCCAAATGTCAATAGTGAGGCGGTGAACTGCCGATCGGCAGCGTCAGGCCGCGCGAAACCGGCGCAGCAGCCCGCGCTTTTTGCCGGTTCCGGCGGGGCCGCTTTGCATCACCCGCTTCTTGAACAACGCCGCCCCGGCCCGGACCAACAGCGCCACCCACAGCAGTTGCCACCAGACGGCGACTGCATGCGGCCACAGCTCGGCATGCTGCGCGCCATAGGCCAGCATCGCAAAGGGTGAGGAAAACGGCACTGCCATCGCCAGCTTTTCAACCCACGTACCCGGCATGGCCACGGCAAAGTTGGCGAACAGGAAGTTGAGCAGTTGCAACACTGTGACCGGCATCGACAGCGTCTGCACTTCGCGCACAGTGGTAGCGAGCGAGCCGATCGCGAGGAAGATCGAACCAAGCAACAGGTATCCCATCGCGAAATAGATCACCCCAAGGCCAAGGAACATCGGCCAGCCAACCGCCGGCGCCGGATAGTTGGCGACACCGTTACCCAGCCCGAACCACAGCGCGCCGCCCGCCAGACCCCAGACCGCAATCCCGACCATCGAGACCGCCAGCATCGCGAACAGCTTGCCCATGAACACCGCGTCCATCGGGACCGCAGCGGCCAGCACTTCGATGATCTTGTTGCCCTTTTCCTCAACCAGATTGGACAGCACCATCCCGGCCAGGATCGTCATCAACATGAACAGCACCATCTGCCCGGCCTGGGCAGTTGCCCGTTGGCCAGAGGTCTGATCGGCCTTCGAGGTGGCAATCCCCGCCAGCGCCACCGGCGGAAACACATCCGGTCCGCGCCCCAGCGCCTGCGCCGCGAGCAAGCCGACCCGGCCCTGCCAATCGGCAATCCGCCCTTCCGGCCCGGTCAGCACCGGGCGCTCCAGCGTGCCGGAAACAATCGCCGCCAGATTGGCGCGGTTGCCTTTCATTTCGGCGACCGGATCAAACGCCTCGCCCGGTTTGACTTCGCGGATCACCACCAAGGTCGGCATGGCCGCGCCAATCTGCGGAGCCAGCACCCGCTGCGCCTGAACCATCGCGGCGGCATCGGCCGGGGCCATCGCCACACCCAATTCGGGGCGGCTGGCGTTTTGGCGGACCTGCTGCCCGATCCCGCCAGCCAGACTGGTCAGCCCGATGATAAACAGCGGGCCAAGCAAGAAGAAGATGAAGCTGCGCGAAAATAGGATCGCGGTGAAATCGCGCCGGGCGATCACATAGGCAGCCGCCAGACGCGACAGGCGGCCAGGGGGGAGTGCAGTGCTCATCGGCCGGTCTCCTCAGGCTCAGCTTCCAGCGCGCGAGCCGCCGCTTCTCCGGCAATCGCCACGAACGCATCGTGCAGCCCGGCGCGTTCGATCGACAGCGAGAGGATTCCGGCCTCGCCTTCGATCAGCGCGCGCAGCAGCGGCTCGATCCCGGTTTCCGGCAGCGAGAAATACCAGTGACGTCCTTCGTGGCGGGCATCGGCGGGCAACACAGCGCGCCAGGCCCCATCCTGCTTGCGGGTCTCGAGCCGGACCTGCGGGGGGATCCGATCACGCGCGACATCGACCGGGCCTGCGAATGGCACTTTGCCCCCAGCAATAATCGCCACTTCATCGCACAGCCGTTCGGCATGGGCGATCACGTGGGTTGAAAAGATTACCGTGGTGCCCTTTTCCGCCAGACCGCGAATCATCCGCTCCAGCTTGCCCTGATTGAGCGCGTCGAGCCCCGAAAACGGCTCGTCAAACACCACTAGCCGGGGTTCGTGGACCAGCGTGCCGAGCAGCTGGACTTGTTGCGCCATCCCCTTTGACAGCTGCCGAATTTGCCGGTCGATGGCGTAACCCAGCCCGTTTTCCTCAAGCAGCTGCTTGCCCCGCCGCCGCCCTTCGGCCAGCGGCAAACCGCGCAGTGCGCCCAGAAAGGCAATCGCTTCATAGGCTTTCATTGAGGGGTAGAGCCCGCGTTCTTCGGGCAGGTAGCCGATGGTATGGGCAATTTCGTGCGGGCGATCGTGGCCCAGCACCCGGCGCACGCCTTCGTCAGGATCGATGATCCCCAGCAGCATCCGCAGCGTGGTGGTCTTGCCCGCGCCATTGGGGCCAAGGATGCCGTAAATCGAACCTTCAGGCACCGAAATATCAACGCCATCGACAGCCGTGAAGCCCTCGAACCGTTTGACCAAACCACGCGCCTCGATTGCCAGCGGGCGATCCGCCATGGCGCCCGCGTTGCTCGTCATTGGTTGGTCCTCTATCTTCATGGCTCCAGCCCACTATGGAGTGCTTCTGAACAGGAGCAACAGCAAGTTTGGTTAACGCCGCCGCCATCACAAATCTCAAGCAAGACCTGATCGCCGAAGCCCGGCAGTTGGGCTTTGCCGCCTGCGCGGTCGCCCCGGCGGCTGAAGACCCGCTGGCCGCTACCCGGCTGGAGCAGTGGCTGGGCGAAGGCGCACATGGCGAAATGGGCTGGATGGCCGACCGGCTCCACCACCGCCGCAGCCCGCAGGGGCTGTGGGACGAGGCCCGCAGCGTGATCGCGCTGGGGATGAGCTATGCGCCCGGAACCGATCCACTGGCTTTGGCCGGTTCGCCCGACCGGGCCCGGATATCGGTCTATGCGCAGGGCGGCGACTATCACGACACGGTCAAGAAGGCCGAAAAAGCGCTGGCCCGCTGGCTGGTGGCAGAGGCCGCCAAACGCGGGCTCGGCACAATTGGCGTGAAGGTGTTCGTCGATACAGCGCCGGTAATGGAAAAGCCGTTGGGCCAAGCCGCCGGGCTGGGCTGGCAGGGCAAGCACACCAATCTGGTCAGCCGGGATCACGGCTCTTGGCTGTTCCTTGGCGCGATTTATACTACGCTGGCGCTGGAGCCCGATCAGCCGGAGCAGGACCGCTGCGGATCGTGCAACGCCTGCCAAAGCGCCTGCCCGACTGATGCCTTTCCGGCGCCTTACCAGCTCGATGCACGGCGCTGCATTTCGTACCTCACGATCGAACTGAAGGGCCCGGTGCCACTCGAATTCCGCAAGGCGCTCGGCAACCGGATTTACGGCTGCGACGATTGTCTGGCGGTTTGCCCGTGGAACAAATTCGCTCAAAGCGCCGCCGCGATGAAGCAGTTCCTGCCCCGCGCCGAACTGACCGCGCCGCGCTTGGCGGACCTGCTGGCGCTCGACGATGCAGGGTTTCGCAAACTGTTTTCGGGATCGCCAATCAAGCGGATCGGGCGCAACCGATTTGTCCGCAACTGCCTCTATGCCGCCGGGAACAGCGGCGATGCGGGTTTGGTCCCGGCTGTGCGGGCGCTGCTGGGCGATCCGGATGAGGTGGTTGCAGAAGCGGCGCGGTGGGCGCTAGGTGCGCTAATGGAATAAGGGGTTCGCGCAGAGGTCGCAGCGAACGCAGAGAGAAGTTATTCGGCTTTAGGCCGTTTGATTTAATCCATCCTACCGGTTGCCAAGGTACTTGTGCGATCAGTGGCGTCGCCATTTACCCCACACTCTGCGTCCTCTGCGATCTCTGCGCGAATCCACTTACCTTCCCAGCAAGTTCCGCGCCTGACTGGCCAATTGCGCCAGCATTGCCGGTGCAACGGGAACCGCCGCCTGCGCCCGCACCACGACATTGCGGAACTGGGCGATACCTTCGCCCTGCGCTTCGGCCCAGCGCGCCACGGCGGTGGCAGGATCGCATTTTCCGGCCATTGTCCGACGCAGGAAATCAATCCGCATCTGCTGAAAATCGCGGGCAAGGCCGTTGACCAGCAGGCGCTCCCACGGATCAGATGGGCTCATCCGGGCAGCGGTCTGCTGGGCCCAGTCGAGCCGTAGCCGGGTGCCCAGATCGCCGAACGCAGCGGTGATCGCGCGCGCGGTACAGCCGGTTTCACGGGCGAGCCGCGCGATCCCGATCGAGCCATCGACATCCTGCAGCTGAACCACCAGCGCAGCCTCTGCTTCGGGAGCCCCGGCTTCGGCCAGGGCAGCGCGCATCCGGCCCGATTGGGCGCGGACTTCGAGCGACAACAGGCTATCGGGATCGTGAGTCAGTTCGGCCACCCCGCCCTGCAAATCGGCCACCAGTGCCGACGGCACGCAGGTGTGTCCGCCAATCCGCAGCAAGTCAGCGATATGATCGGACAGCGCCGCCGCAGCCCGATCAAACAGCGTGATCCGCGCGACTTCGCTCATCGGCGCGGTTTCGATCCGCTGCCAGGTTGCCGACAAGCCAAACAGTTGTTCGGCCGCGACGAACGCCGCCGCGGTCTGGGCGAGGCTGGCGCCTTCTTCTTCGGCCAGTTCGAACGGATGGATCAGGCCAAGCCGGTTGACCAACCGGTTGGCGAGCTTGGTCGCGATGATTTCGCGGCGCAGCCGGTGGTCCAGAATATCGCCCTTGAACTTGGCCCGCATCGGTTCTGGGAAAGCTGCCAATAGCTCGCCTTCCAGCCCCGGATCATCGGGCAGCGGAGAGGCTTCGATGGCGGCCTGCAGCGCCAGTTTCGCGCTCGACAGCAGCACCGCCAGCTCCGGCCGCGTCAGCCCCCGGCCATCGGCGGCACGCCGCGAATAGACTTCGGCGTCGGCCAGACCCTCGGTCTTGCGGTCAAGCTGGCTGGATGCCTCCAGCGTTTCGATTAGCCGCAAATGCGACCCGGTAGCCGATGGTCCGCCCGCCTGTGCAATCGACAGCGCCAATGCCTGCAGCCGGTTGTCCTCCAGCACCAAGGCGGCAACCTCGTCGGTCATGCTCGACAGCAGCTTGACCCGCGCCGGTTCGGTCAGCCGCCCGGCGCGCTTGGCCCCGGCCAGTGCGATCTTGATGTTGACCTCGTTGTCCGAGCAATCGACGCCCGCTGAGTTGTCGATGAAGTCGGTGTTGATCCGGCCGCCATTCAGCGCAAACTCGATCCGGCCGGCTTGTGTCGTGCCCAGATTGGCACCCTCGCCGATAACTTTGACGCGCAGATCAACGCCGTCGATCCGCAAGCCATCGTTGGCCGGATCGCCGACCGCGACGTTGTTTTCGGCACTGCTTTTGACATAGGTACCGATCCCGCCGAACCACAGCAGGTCAACCTCGGCCTTAAGGATTGCGGTAATCAGGCTGTCGGGATCGATCACTTCAGCTTCGATCCCCAGCGCCGCGCGGACTTCCTTACTCAGCGTGATTTCCTTGACACTGCGCGGGAACACCCCGCCGCCTTTTGAAATCAGCTTCTTGTCGTAATCATCCCAGCTGGAACGCGGCAACGCGAACATCCGCACGCGTTCGGCATGGGACTTGGCTGGATCGGGATTGGGATCGAGGAAGATGTGCCGGTGATCAAATGCGGCGACCAGTTTCAGCGCGCTCGACAGCAGCATTCCGTTGCCGAACACGTCGCCCGACATATCGCCGCAGCCGACCACGCGGACTGGGTCGGCCTGCACATCGACGCCCATTTCAAGGAAGTGGCGCTGGACCGAAAGCCAGGCCCCCTTGGCGGTGATGCCCATCGCCTTGTGATCGTAACCCTTCGATCCGCCGCTGGCGAAGGCATCGTCGAGCCAGAAATCGTGTTCTTCGGCGATGGCATTGGCAGTGTCGGAAAAGGTTGCGGTGCCCTTGTCAGCGGCGACCACGAAATAGGGGTCTTCGCCGTCACGGATCGTCACGCCTGCGGGGTGCACCACTTTGCCATCGACGATATTGTCAGTGATCGACAGCAGCGTGCGGATGAACAGCTTGTAGCTTTCCTTGCCCTCGGTCAGCCAGCCATCGCGCCCACCAGTTTCGGCCCGGTTCGGATCGGGCAGTTGCTTGGGATAGAACCCGCCTTTGGCTCCGGCCGGCACAATCACCGCGTTTTTGACCTTTTGGGCTTTCATCAGCCCAAGCACTTCGGTGCGGAAATCGTCGCGCCGGTCAGACCAGCGCAGACCGCCACGGGCAATCGGGCCGGAGCGCAAATGAATGCCTTCAACCCGCCGTGAATAGACCGAAATCTCACGCCACGGGAGCGGTTTGGGCAGGCCCGGCACCAGACTGGAATCGAGCTTGAACGCCAAAGCATCAGCGCCAGCCGGAGCGAACGCATTAGTCCGCAGCGTCGCTTCGACCACGGCGCGGAACTGACGCAGCAGCCGGTCATCGTTGATTGCGGTAACCTGCGCCAAGCCAGCGCGGATGTCGTCCTGCGCGGCGGTTTCAGCCTTGGCCCGATCGCCCTTGAAGGCAGGATCGTGGCGGCAGGCGAACAGCGCGATGACGGCCCGGGTCACATCTGGGGCGTGCTGCAAGGCATCGACCGCGGTCGGCACCGAATAGTTGAGCCCGGCCTGCCGCAAATAGCGATACCAGGCGCGAAGCCAGTTGGCCTGCCGCGCGCCCAGCGCCGCTGCGGTAATCAGGCGGTTGAACGGATCATCCTCTGCCGCGCCGTTGAGCACGTCCGAAATCGCCGGTTCAATTGCACTGGCCCGGGCCAGCAGCGCGGCAGGCTCTAGCCCGGCCGGGGCCGCCAGCACGAAATCGTGGATCGTGCCGAGTTTGCCGCTTTCCAGCTCGGTCGGGACATCCTCGATCACCCGGAAGCCAAAGTTTTCGAGCGCCGGAACCGCGTCTGACAGCGCCAGCGAACCGTTGCGCTGATAGAGCTTGAGCCGCAGCACGCCCGCTTCATCCCCCGCGGTGCGGTGCAGCCGTGCATCGCGCAGCGGGCCATCCTCGCCCTCACCCGCGACGCGGCGCAGCCGAGCGATATCGATCGCGGCCTCGGCGGCGCCATAGGCGGTGCGATAGGCCAACGGAAAAGCTTCGGCAAAGCGGCTAGCCATGGCGGCAGCGCGCGAGGAGTCTTCGCTGGCGGCAAGTTCGGCCTCAACTGCATCGGCCCAGCCGCGCAGCATCGCCTTTAACCGGGCATCGAGCGCGGCTTCATCGGGCAGCGTCGCCATTTCGGGCAGATCGAGCACGAACCGGATCAGCGCCAGATTGCCGTCAATCGCGGTGCTCCAATCGAGCAACGGCGCGCCCGCCGCCTCGACCAACATCGCAGCAACTTGCAGCCGGGTCGCGGTCGACATCAGGTCACGCGGCACCCACACGAAAGCGAACAGGTGCCGTTCCAACGCCGCGCTGACCAGCGCCAGCTTGGGCCGGGGCCGGTCGGTCAGGCTCATCGTCGCAGTGGTAATCCGCTCAATCTCGGCATCGCTGAAACTGACCATCAGATCGTGCGGTAGCTGGGTCAGCACATGGGCGAGGGTTTTTCCGGCGTGACCTTGCGCGGTAAAACCGAACCGCTTGGCCAGGTCAGCCAGATGCGAACGCAACCGGGGAACCTGCGTTGGCGACGCTGCCAGCGCGGCGCTGGTCCAGATTCCGGCGTGGACCGACAGCGCGGTCAGGCGGCCCTTTTCATAGCGCGGCAGGATAAACAGATCGAGCTGGGTGCGGCGGTGGACCTGCGCGATCAGGTTAGACTTGACGATCAGCGGTAGCCGCGCCCCCTTTTGCGGGCCGTCAAACCAGGCGAAGGCGCGATCATAGGAAATCGGGCCGAGCAGAATCTTGGCGCTTTTGCGGCAAATCCCCAGCGCTCCGCTCTGGCTGCCATCGCGATTGCGGATGACATGGCCAAGCTGGGTCAGCATCCCGTCCTTGAACCAGCGGAGCAGCGCGGCGCCTTCACCATCGGCGCAGCCATCAGCGTCAACCGCCATCACGTCTTGCATCTTGGGCCAGTCCTGCACCGCCACACGGACATCAGCCAGCGTTGCCTCAAGCGCTTGTTCCAGCGCGCGGCGCTGACGGGCATCGGCGCGGGTGGTCTCGATATAGACCATCGATTCGCGCTTTTCCCCGGCGGCATCGCCGCAAACCACATCGGTCAGCTTGCCTGCTGGATCACGCCGAACGGCCAGCACCGGATGCAGCAGGCGGTCGATAGCAAGGCCGTGCGCGGCAATCGTCGCAGCAATCGAATCGACCAGAAACGGCATATCATCGTTGATCAGCGCCAGCCGCATGAACCGCTCACCGGCTCCGCCAGCAATCGATTCAATCGCAATCGCCGGGGCGCCCGCTGCGCGTTCAGCCGCCGCCGCCACCATGAATTCCGCCGCGCGATCCAGTCCACCAGCGGCAAACGGCGCGTCGCCGGGCAGCAGTGCGCCTGACAGGCGTTCAGCCACAGCCTTGGTCAGAGCGGATCTTGAACTCTTCTGGGAACCCATGCGCGCCGCTCCTCAGGCAGCCGAAGCCGCCACTCCTGCGTATTATATAATTGCTAACTTACGTAGCATTCGAACTAACCTTAGGCCAAGCCAGTCTCACCCGCAACCACCTTGACGCTAGGGAATTAGACCTAAGCAATGGCTTTCGCGGTAATTTCGAGCGACCGCCGCCGCATCGCCGGATCAAAGGTCGCGCCCGATACGATAATCTCGTCCGCCCCGGTTCGTTCGACAAAGCGCGCGATTTCGCTGCGAACTTTCTCTGGTCCACCGACGGCGCTGGCCTGACGCATATGTTCCAGCATCGCCAGTTGGCCCGGCGGCAAGGTCTGGCGATAGCCCGGCACCGGCGGTTTGAACCGCCCCGGCGTGCCGCTGCGCAGCGCAACAAAGCTTTGGTCCATCGAGGTGCCAAGCAGTTCGGCCTCCTCGTCATCATCAGCCGCGATCACGGTCATGGCCGCCATCACGTGCGGCTGTTCCAACGCCGCCGATGGAACAAATCGTTGCCGGTAAAGGGCCAGCGCCTGATCGAGATAATCGGGTGCGAAATGCGAGGCAAAGGCATAGGGCAGTCCCAGCGCGGCGGCGAGCGACGCCCCGAACAAGCTGGAGCCGAGTACCCATAGTTCCACCGGCGCGCCATAGCCCGGCGTCGCCCGGATCGGCAGCTCGGGCTCGCCGCTCAGCAGCGCGCGCAGTTCCATCACGTCCTGCGGAAATTGCTCAGCCGCTCGGCCCAGATCCTTGCGCAGTGCCTGTCCGAACCGCATATCGGCCCCCGGCGCCCGGCCCAGCCCCAGATCAATCCGGCCCGGAAACAGCGCGTCGAGCGTGCCGAATTGTTCAGCGATCACGAACGGGTTGTGGTTGGGCAACATGATCCCGCCAGCACCGATCCGGATCGTGCGGGTTGCCGCGCCAATATGGCCCAGCACCACCGAAGTCGCCGCCCCGGCAACCCCGTCCATCGCGTGGTGTTCAGCCACCCAGAAACGATTGTAGCCCTGCGCTTCGGCCACTTGCGCCAACAGCGCCGTCTCCGCCAACGCCTCACCCACAGTGCCGCCTTCGCGCACCGGGACCAGATCAAGGACAGAGAGTTGGATCACCGGGTCACTGATGCGTCCACCGGACCCAGTTGGTCAAGGTATGCTTGCGCTGTCTTGGCCGAAGGGCTGGCCGGAGCCGCCTTGATCACCGACAGCCAGCTTTTGCGCGCGGCATCCTCGTGCCCGGCCAGCATCGCGATCACGCCGGCTTCGAGCCCGATCTCGGGATCGACCGGGAACAGCTGTGCCGCCCGCTCAATCTGCAGCTGTGCATCGGCCAATTTGCCCTGGCGGCGCGAGAGTGTGGCGGACAGCAGCCAGGCTTGATGGTTGTCCGGCGCGGCGATCCGGGCTGCGGTCAGCGCAGCGGCGGCTTCATCTGGGCGGCCAAGCGCGACCAAGGCGCGGGCGCGGTCAATCTCAATCCCGCCGCGCTGCTTGGCGTCACGGCCACCCGCCGCATCGCCGCGCGCCAGATCGAGCGCGCCGAGCGCGCCCGCCGGATCTTCAGCCGCCAACAAGGCATTGCCCGCCAGCGCCGCCAATCGCGCGCGTTCGTCCGCCTCATTGGCAGGCGTATCTTCGCGCGCCAAGAGAAACAGTGGCGCGGCTTCGGCAAAGCCTTCGATCCGGACCATGGCCAGCGCGTGGCACTGCTGAGCCCCGGCGCGGTCCTTCATCGTTTTGGCCCCGGCTAGCCAGTTCTGCGCAACCTCGATCGCCTCTGATGGCCGGGTCATCGCCAGATCAAGGCAGCTTTGCAGCAGTTCGGGTGAGGAAGGCGCGGACACGGCAGCACTCTTTTGCTTGGGGATCTGCAGCGGCGCCTGCGGCAGCGCGCCGCCGGGGCCGATCTGGGCGATCAAAGGGAGCAGGAGCAAGGAAAACGGCATGGGCGGTTCCGGTCAGTCAGTCCAGCGCAGTCAGGGTGCGCAACAGCAGGGCGATATCGCCATTACGGCTGAGGCGGTGATCGCCGTCCTTGACCAGCGTCACCTGCACATCGGCTGAACGCAAGGCATCGGCAAGGCGCAACGAAACTTCCCACGGCACGTCAGCATCCTGTTGGCCGTGGAGCAGCCGGACCGGGCAGGTCAGCGCAATTTCGGTGTCCAGCAGCAGATTGGCCTGACCATCGGCCCAGAACAGCGGAAAGGTCGGCGTGGGCTGGGGGCCATAGGCGTTTTCCTCAAGCACGGTTTCACCGGCCAGCAGTTCCGTTTGCTGTTCGTCGCTGAACCCCCATGCGGTAAAATCAGGCGCCACCGCAATCCCGACCAGCGCCGCGATCCGGTCCGGTATTGCCAAAGCCACCAGCAGCATCAGCCACCCGCCCATCGACGATCCGATCAGCACGACCGGCGCGGCGCAATGCGCCGCGATCAGCGCCAGCACTTCATCGCGCCAGCGGCTGAGCGTACCATCGGCAAAGCTGCCGTCACTCTCGCCGCAGCCTGAATAGTCGAGCAGCAAACAGGCCCGGCCCTCGCACGCGGCCCAGTCAAACACCGCCGTCGCCTTGCTCCCCGCCATGTCGGACATGTAGCCGGGGAGGAACACCAGTGCGGGACCCGATCCGGCGGTGAAGCGGAAGGCGATCCGGCGCCTGTCGGCAAGGGTGTGAAAGCGAGTCCCGCTCACAGTGCCGCGCGCATCGCCCGGCAGCGCGGCTCCCACGGCGCGGCGGCTTCGAGTTGGGTGGCAAGTTGCAGAAGCAACGCCTCTTCGCCGAACCTGCCGCCCAATTGAACACCGATCGGCAGCCCATCCGCGCTCCAGTGCAACGGCAGGGTGATTGCGGGCTGGCCGGTCGAATTCTGGAAGGCTGCGAATGGTGAGAATTCACCCATGATCGCGAAGTTCTCGGCGAAGTCTCCGGTATGCGGATTGAGCGTGCCGAGCCGCAGCGGCGGTAGGCCCAGGGTGGGGGTCAAGGCAAGGTCCCATTGGACATGCCAGGCCGCCATGTCGCGGCCAATCCGGTGCATGAAAGCCCAGGCTTGCTGGTAAGCGCCTCCGGTTACACCCTTGCCGAGCTCGTACAGCGCGAGCGTATAGGCCTCGAGGTTGTTGCCCGAAGGAGCCTGGCCGGTCTCTGCCGCGATCGTGTCGATCTGCGCGACAAGACTCGATGCGTAGATCGCCCCGTAGCTGCTGAGGATCTGCCCGAACTTTTCCGGAGTGATCTGCCAGGCTTCAACCGGATCGACCTCTTCGACATGATGGCCCAGATCCGCACAGATCTCGGCGGCGCGGTCGACGGCGGCGAGGCACTCAGGGTGCAGCGGCAAGCCATCGGGCCGGGTGCGAATTGCAGCGATCCGCAGCGGCGGAGGCGCCTGCATCGAAGCCGCGAGCCAGTTCGGCGGGCCGGGCGGCGCTAGGTAGGGGTCGCCGGGGGCCGATCCGGCAGTAGCATCGAGCATTGCCGCGGTATCGCGAACACTGCGGCTGACGACGTGCTCCACCTCCAGTCCGCCCCAGCCATCACCGATGAACGGGCCGATCGATGTGCGCGCCCGCGTCGGCTTGAGTCCGACCAGTCCGCAGCACGAAGCCGGTACGCGGATCGAACCGCCGCCGTCGTTTGCGTGGGCCACTGGCACCATGCCCGACGCCACCGCCGCCGCCGCTCCGCCTGACGAGCCGCCAGTGATATAGTCGGTGTTCCACGGGTTGCGAGCCGGGCCATAGAGTCGTGATTCGGTCGTCGTCATCAAGGCGAATTCGGGCACGTTGGTTTTGCCCAGCGGGTTGAGCCCGGCGGCCAGGAAGCGGTCGGTGAGGGTCGAATTGTGATCCTGTGGCGTCGCCGGTTCAAACGCCGAGCCTTGCCGGGTCGGCACCCCGGCGAGATGGCCGAACGCGTCTTTGAGCAGGAAGGGCACGCCGCCAAAGATTCCGGAAGGGGGCTGCATAGCTGCGGACCGGGCGCGATCGTAGAGCTTGTATACGACCGCGTTAAGCTGCGGATTGAGCGCCTCGATCCGTTCGATCGCGCTCTCAACCAGTTCGCCCGCCGATACCTCGCCCTTGCGGATCAGTTCGGCCATGCCGGTGGCATCGAGTTCTAGATATTCGGCAATCATCGGCTCTCTCCCTTGCTGGCGCCGAATTTGCGCGCGCGAAGGGGTTTGAGCAAGCTCAGATAACCCAGTCAACAGTGCCCATCTGCATCACCGCATGGGCCTTCGATCTGGATCACAAGAGCGCCCGCGTCGGGGGCGAAATGGCGGTTCATGACCGCCGTCCGCCAGCGCGGAACGGCGCTCGCAGGGACCAAGCGGATGACCGAGCTGGCCGGTCAGCGGCGGGTTACCCCTTCTTGACCGGCGGCGCGCGATATCTGCCGCGTTGAGCCTTAACCTTTGCCGTGCTAAAGCCCACGCGATGCAGACAGCCAACGCCTTTTCGCTGACTACCACCACCACCCGGGATTACCCGGGGCGGGTTGCTTTCGCCTGAGGCGACAAGCGCCGCCGTCCGGGTTCGGGCGGCTGGCGTATCCCCCGAACCTGTCAAACCCAACGCCGCCCCTTCCGGTGCGCCCCAGCTTGTGCCAAAGCGCCCCGCAAGAACGACGAGAGTGACCATGTCAGACCAGTTCAAGATCAGCCTTCCCGATGGTTCGGTGCGCGAAATGCCAGCCGGTTCAACCCCAGCCGATGTTGCCGCCGCGATTGGTCCTGGCCTCGCCAAGGCGGCGTTGGCCGCGCGAATAGATGGCGAGCTGGTCGATCTGACCTTGCCGTTCACGCGCGATGCCAGCCTCGCGCTGGTCACGGTGCGTGACGAGGCCGATGCGCTTGACCTTGCCCGCCACGATTTCGCACACGTGCTGGCCGAAGCGGTGCAGGCGCTGTTTCCGGGCACGCAGATCACTTTCGGGCCGAGCACCGACGACGGCTTCTATTACGATTTTGCGCCAAAAGACCGCGCCTTCACCGACGAAGACTTGCCCGCGATCGAAGCGCAGATGCGCAAGATCATTGCCGCCAACAAGCCGCTGCGCCGCGAAGTGTGGAGCCGCGAACAGCTGATCAGCCGGTGGCAGCAGCAAGGCGAAAGTTTCAAGGCCGAATGGGCCGCTGAGCTGCCGGGTGACGAGCCGCTGACGGTCTATTGGTCGAGCGATGACTGGCTCGATATGTGCCGCGGGCCGCACCTGCCCAGCACCGGCAAGCTCGATCCGAACGCGTTCAAGCTGACGCGGGTTTCGGGTGCCTATTGGCGCGGCGATCAGAATAACGCGATGCTCAGCCGGATCTATGGCACCGGCTGGCTCAACAAAAAGCAGCTTGAGGAACACCTGACCCGGCTGGAGGAAGCCGCCAAGCGTGACCACCGCAAGCTGGGGCAGGAAATGGACCTGTTCCATCTCCAGAGCGAGGCCCACGGCAGCGTGTTCTGGCACCCCAAGGGCTATCTGATCTGGCGCGAGCTGGAGGCCTATATGCGCCGTGCGATTGACGGCGGGGGGTATAACGAGGTCAAGACGCCGCAGTTGATGGACGCCAAACAATGGGAAGCCTCAGGGCACTGGGGCAAATACCGCGAGAATATGTTCGTCGTTCCCGACGAGATTCCCAATGCCGATGACGACGACCAGATCCTCAGCGGCAAAAGCGACCTGATGGCGCTGAAGCCGATGAATTGCCCAGCCCACGTGTTGATCTTCCGGCAGGGCATCAAAAGCTACCGCGATCTGCCGCTGCGGATGGCTGAGATGGGTTGTTGCCACCGCAACGAACTCCACGGCGCGCTGCATGGCCTGATGCGGGTCCGGCAAATGACGCAGGACGATGGCCACATCTTCTGCCGCGAAGACCAGATCGTCGATGAGGTCCGAACCTTCTGTGATCTGCTCGACAAGGTTTACAAAGACCTGGGCTTTGAAAGCTATGCGATCAAACTGGCGCTGCGGCCCGAGAAACGCTTTGGCACCGACGAAATGTGGGACCGGGCGGAAAACGACCTGCGCGAAGCGGTGCGGCTCGCGGGGCGTTCTGGCCCGGAATATCAATGGGAAGAATTGCCCGGCGAAGGGGCGTTCTATTCGCCCAAGCTTGAGTTCCATCTAACCGATGCAATCGGACGGACGTGGCAGTGCGGGACGATCCAGCTCGACTATGTCCTGCCTGAGCGGCTCGACGCCTCCTACATCGGGGAAGACGGAGAGAAGCACCGCCCAGTGATGCTCCACCGCGCCATTCTGGGCACTTTTGAGCGATTCATCGGCATCCTGATCGAACATCACGCCGGACGCTTCCCGGTCTGGCTCGCCCCGGTTCAGGCGGTGGTCGCGACGATCGTGTCCGACGCCGATGGCTATGCCGCCGAGGTAACCGCGCAGCTGAAAGCCGCCGGGATCCGGGTCGAAACCGATCTGCGCAACGAAAAGATCAACTACAAGGTCCGCGAACACTCGCTGCAAAAAGTCCCGCATCTGCTGGTGGTCGGTAAGCGCGAGGCCGAAGAAGGCACCGTTGCGGTCCGCACCTTGGGGGCCGAATACCAGAAGGTCATGCCGCTGGCTGAGGCGATTGCGATGCTGCAGGATCAAGCAACTCCACCGGATTTGCGTTGATCCTCGGCCTGACCGAAGTCCAGATCGGCATCGCCATCGCCGCAGCGCTGGGCGCAGCGTTTGTGCGGGGCCTGGCCGGGTTCGGCATGGCGATTCTGTTGGTACCAGTGCTCGGGCTGGCAGTGCCTCCGACTGAGGCCGTAGTGGTCGCGAACTGGCTGGGCCTGCTGATCGGGCTGGTTGGCCTGAAAAAAATCATCGGAGCGAGCGAACGCAGTGCGTTTGTGATCGCGGGCGTTGCTGTCGCCGCGACGCCGCTGGGGGTCTGGCTGCTAACCTTGACCGATCCGGCGTTGGCGCGGTTGCTGATCGCGCTGATTGCGCTGGGCTCATTCGTGCTGGTGCTGCTGCCCAAACGGCCCGCGCACCATGTCCCCGGAACAGCCGAGACCAGCGCGACCGGGCTGGTTTCGGGCGTGCTGACCGGGTTTGCCGGAATGCCGGGACCGCCGGTGGTGCCCTATTACCTGCGCCGCGCGATTACGCCGGCGCTGGCCCGGGCTTCGATGATGACGATCTTTCTGGCCACCTCGATTGCTGGAGTGCTCTCGGCACTTGCACTGGGTGTAGCGACCTGGCGCGAACCAGCCTTTGCCGCCGTACTGTTTCCAGCGGTGCTGCTGGGCAACTGGTTGGGGCAACTGGCGTTCGGCAAAGTCAGCGATGCCGTTTGGCGGACGTTTACCGGCGGTGTGCTGGGTCTTGCGGCGGCAGCGGCGCTGTGGAAGTTGTTACAGGCCTAGCGCTGGCAGGGCTTGCCCGGCAGCGATCAACGCCGCGGCGCAACCAATCACCAGAAACTGACGCAGCAGTTCTGCCGCATCGGGCAGCGGGCGGGAAGCGGCAAGGGCAAGTACGCGGGCCATGGCCAGCTTATCGGCCTGTACCCGTTACCGAATGGTAAATTCAGCCCGCTTCAAACAGCGCCTTCAAATCCTTCTTCAGGATCTTGCCATTGGCGTTGCGCGGCAGGGTTTCGGTATGAAACAGGATCCGCACTGGCACTTTAAACGCGGCCAGCCGTTCGCGGACATGGCTTTGCAATTCCGCTTCGCTGGCGGTCATGCCTGCTGACAGATGGACCACGGCGGCGGGTTCCTCGCCCAGCGTGCGGTGCGGCACGCCGACCACCGCCGCGTCCATCACCGCCGGGTGATCGTAAAGCGCGTTCTCGACCTCGGACGAATAGATATTTTCTCCGCCCCGGATCACGATGTCCTTGGCCCGGTCGGCGATGAAGCAGAAGCCTTCGTCGTCAAGATAGGCCAGATCGCCGGTGCGGACCCAGCCATCGACAAAGGTCGCCGCGCTCGCTTCGGGGTTTTGCCAGTAACCCGCGACGATCATCGGCCCGCGCGCCCACAGTTCACCGATGGTGCCGACCGGCAAAACAGTAACCCCATCCTCGTCCCGGATTTCGAGGTCTGCCGCTGCGACAGCAGGCCCGCAGCTGGTCGGGCGGTTGAGATAGTCCTCACCCGAATGGGTGGTGACGGTCGCGGTGGTTTCGGTCATGCCCCAGCCGTTGCCGGGCAGTGCGCCGAATTCCTCGTAAATCCGCCGGACCAGTTCGGGCGCCGAAGGCGCGCCACCATAGCCGATCGTCTCCAGGCTGGAGAGATCGTAGTTCGCCCGGTCAGGGTGCTCAAGCAATTGCCAGGCAATCGTCGGGACGCCGCCGGTGGCGTTGACCTTTTCGCGCTCGATGATCCCGAAGGCCTGCACCGGGTCCCATTTGTACATGAAGATCAGCGTGTGTCCGCCTGCGATCGCGCCCATCATCGTTGCTGAGCACGCCGTGGCGTGGAACAGCGGGATCACCGTCAGCATGGTCTTGCGGCTCGGTTCGGGCAAAGCCTCACCCCGTCGCAACACTGCGCGAGCGGCGGCAAAGCCGCTTGAGAGAATATTGGTGGTCAGGTTCCGGTGCGTGCCAAGCGCGCCCTTGGGATTGCCGGTAGTGCCTGAGGTATAAAGGATCGTCGCCGGATCATCCGGGGCAATATCGGTGGCGGGCAAATCGATGTTGGGCAGTTCGGCCCAGCCCGCTGAACCGCCGATGATATCTTCGAGCCGGGTTGCCCCCGGCACTGCGCCGCCTGCGCGGGCCACCAGCACCTGCTCCAGCGCAGGCAACTCGGCGAAATGCGGTGCCGCCCGCTCTAGCCGTTCGGGATCGCAGATCAGCACCTTGGCGCTCGAATTGGACAGGCCGTAGCTCAGCTCCTGTCCAGTCCACCAAGCGTTTAAGGGCACGCAGATTGCGCCAATCGCAGTGATTGCAAAGAACGCCACCGGCCATTCGGGCAGGTTGCGCATGGCCAGCGCGACCCGGTCTCCCTTGCCAACGCCCTGCGCCTGCAAATGCGCCGCCAGCGTGGCAGCGGCGCGGAACCAGCCGTCAAAGCTGACCCGCTCGTCCTCATAGATCACGAACGTGGCATCGCCGTGTTGCCGTCCGGCCCGCGCCAGCGCGGCCAGACTGGGGTGGGCATTTTTCCACACCCGGGTCGGAACACCGCGTATCTCGGCCTGCTCCAGCTCGAACGGCATTCCCGGCGCGCAGAGCAGGTCTTGCACCTGCGCCACGCTGTGCGCGGGCCAACCGGCCGGGACTACGAACTCTTGCGTCATGCCGGGATGGCGTTGAACGGGACACCTTTGTCGGGCCGGTGATCCTGCGGCAGACCGAGGATCTTTTCGGCGATGGTGTTAAGCAGCACTTCGTCCGAACCGCCCGCGATCCGCCCGGTCGGCGCATTGAGCCAGCTGGTGCCCCAATCGGTTTTAACGAAGGCGTGCTGATCGAACGCCATGCTTTCCGCCCCGCGCATATCCATCGCCAGTTCCGACAGCTTTTGCCGACTACGCACTGCGACCAGTTTCTGCAAAGAGCCTTCCGGCCCCGGCTGCATCCCAGCCATCATCATCGCAAAGGCCCGCGCGGTGATCGAATCGAGCCCGGCCCGCATCGCGTGGTTTCGGGCGATCGCTGAACGCATCCGCCCATCCTCAATCGCCGGTTTGCCGTTAAGGTCGGTGGCCTTGGCCAGCTTGACGAATTCATCCAGATGCGGCCCAAACCCGCCGCTGTCGGTGGCGATGTAGCGTTCAATCATCAGTGTGTGGAGCGATACCCCAAACCCGCCGCCAACCGCGCCGAGCCGCTGCGAATCTTCCAGGCGGACATCATCAAAGAACACTTCGTTGACGTGGCTATCGCCGCCCGCCAGCTTGATCGGGCGCACTTCGACGCCCTTTGAGCGCATATCGATCCAGAAGTAGGTCAGCCCCTTGTGCTTTTCGACTGTCGGATCGCTGCGAGTGACGATCACGCCATAATCGCAGTACTGCGCCCAGCTGGTCCAGATCTTCTGGCCGTTCATTTTCCAGCCGTTGCCGTCTGGTTCCACCTTGGTGCGCAGCGCCGCAAGGTCAGACCCGCCCGAAGGTTCGGAGAACATCTGGCACCAGATTTCTTCCCCGCGCAGCGCCTTGCGGACGCGCTCCTTCACGAACTCCTTGTCTTCGCAATAATGCATCAGGATCGGCACCGGCATCCCCAGCGAAATCCCGAAGAAGCCGACCGGCATCCCGAACTGCATCTCTTCGCCGTCAAAGGCGATCTTGTGCAGATGGGTCAGGCCTTGCCCGCCCATGTCGACCGGCCAGTTGATCCCGGCAAACCCGGCATCATGCTTGGCCGCCATATATTCGCGGCCCAGTGCCAAATCCTGTTCCATGGAATTGCCCGTGCGGGCATCGCGGCCATATTTGGCCTCCATGGTTTCGAGGAAAGCGCGGGCGCTGGCCCGATAGGCGTTCAGATCGCTCATGCCTTTTCTCCGGTCAATTCGTTCACCAGCACATCTTCCCAGAACAGCAGGTTGCCACATTCCACCGCCAGGCTGCGGGCCCGGCGCATATGCAGATGGAGGCCCAGTTCCCAGGTAACCCCGATCCCGCCGTGGATCTGGATGCAATCGCGGGCATTGGTATCATAGGCCTCGGTCGCGGAAATCCGCGCATCGGCGGCGCTCAGCAGGAAATGATCGGTCCCTTCCTGCGCGGCGGCGTGGATGCAGTTGGCCCGGGCAATTTCGACGAACCCGTACATTTCGGCGATGCGGTGCTTGATCGATTGGAACGCACCGATGGGCTGGCCAAACGCCTTGCGGGTAATCGCATAGTCGCGTGCCGCATAGAGCAGGACTTCGGCCCCGCCGACTTGCTCATGCGCCGTCACCACTGCCATCTGGGCGAGCACGTCGAGCGCCAAGGTCCGTGCGGCATCCCCAAGCGCGATCAGCTTGGCTGGCGTGCCCGCAAAGACGAGATCGGCATAAAGCCGCGAATTGTCATAGCTATCGACTGCGGTTCGGGTCGCCCCGGTCAGATCGACCACGACCAGCGCCGGTTCACCAGCGCTGCTGGCCCAGACCAGTGCGAGGTCAGCCTTCAATGCGCCGACAACCGCGGGCTTGGTCCCGGTCAAAGCGCCATCGGCGAAGGTCACTGCAGGAACCGGTGGCAGCGCAGCGTTTCCTTCGGCAAACGCGACACACCCGATGGCCTCACCGCTGGCCAGTTTGGGCAGCCATGCAGCGGCCAGTGCGGCATCGCTGCCTTGCACCAGCGCCTGCGACAGGCCGTACCCACCGGTCAGGAACGGTGCGCCCGCGGTGGCCGCTCCGCAGGCCTGCGCGACCAAACCCAACTCGGTCAGGCCAAGGCCCAGTCCGCCATATTCCTCAGGAATTGCCAGCGCGGTCCAGCCCTGCTCAACCGCAGTGTCCCAGAACGGCTGATCGCATTGCCCGACCTGCTCAAGCAGTTTCAGCAAACGATCTTTTGAGGTGCGCGCATCAAGTACGCGGCGCGATTCGGTGGCGATGGCCTGCTGGCCCTCGTCGTACAGAATGGACATCGGCAAATCTCTCCTTGGCACCTTCTTAATCGTTCGATTAAAAAGCGCAATCAGGTACGAAAGGACATGGCTATGATTCCCGATCCGCTGTTCGATTTTTCCGGCAAGGTGGTGCTGATAACCGGCGGCTCGCGCGGGCTAGGTTACCAGATGGCCAAGGCCTTTGCATTGCGCGGTGCCGATCTGATCGTGGCCAGCAGAAAGCTGGAAAACTGCGAAAAAGTGGCCGATGAGGCCCGCGCGCTGGGCCGCCGGGCGCTCGCAGTGGGGATGCACGCCGGGCGCTGGGCCGATTGCGACGCGCTGATCGCGCAGGCCTATGACGAATTTGGCCGGGTCGACGTGCTGATCAACAACGCCGGAATGTCCCCCGCCTGCCCGAGCGAGGAATTGAGCGAAGCGCTGTTCGATTCGGTGCTCAATCTCAATTTCAAAGGGCCGTTCCGGCTCGCCAGCCAGATTGGCCACCGGATGCGGCAGGGCAGCGGCGGAGCGATCATCAACATCAGTTCGATCGCCTCGATCCGCGCGGCACCGGGCGTGGTTCCTTATTCGGGGGCCAAGGCCGCGCTGAATGCGATGACCGTCTCGCTGGCCCGCGAATATGCCCCCAAGGTGCGGGTCAACGCGATTGTCGCTGGCGCGTTCCTGACCGACATTGCCGAAGCGTGGGAACCGGAAAAGCGCGAAAGCCAGCCAGTCGCGCTGGGCCGTCCGGGCCGCCCCGAAGAAATCGTCACCGCTGCACTGATGCTGGCCAGCCCGGCCTCGTCCTACACAACCGGCGAATTGCTGCAGGTCGATGGCGGGTCGCTCTAATCGTCGATATTGCGCCTGAAGGTTTCCGGCAGGAACAGCAGCCCGACCACCAAGGTCAATCCCGCCACCACAATCGGATACCATAGCCCGTAATAGATATCGCCCGTCGCCGCGACCATCGCAAAGGCCGTGGTCGGTAGGAACCCGCCGAACCAGCCGTTGCCGATGTGATAGGGCAGCGACATCGAGGTATAGCGGATCCGGCTGGGGAACAGTTCGACCAGCAGCGCCGCAATCGGGCCGTAGACCATCGTCACCAGCAGGACGAGCCAGAACAGGATCGCGACGACCTTGACCTTGTCGATCTGGGCCGGGTCGGCCTTGGCGGGGTAACCGGCCGCCCCGACAGCAGCGGTAATTCGCGTTGCATAGGTTTTGAGATCACCCACTGGCACAGCCTTCTGCCCAACGCTGATCTCGCCGTCGCCATAGGCCTCGGTGCGATAGGGGATACCCGTTTTCGCCAAAGTCGATTTGGCAATGTCGCATCCCGACGAATCGAATTTCTGCTTGCCCACCGGATCGAACTGCAACGAGCAGGTCTGAGGCAAGGCGTAGACCGTGACCGGTGCCTGGCCTTGTGCCTCAACCAGCGCCGGATTGGCCGCCCCAGCGAGCGCATGGAACGCTGGGAAATAGGTCAGCACCGCTAAGGCGCAGCCGGTTAGGATAATGTACTTCCGCCCGATCTTGTCCGAGAGCCAGCCGAATAGCACGAAGAACGGCGTCCCCAGAGCGAGCGCAATTGCGATCAGGATATTGGCCGTCGCGCCATCGACTTTTAGCGTCTTCTCAAGGAAAAACAGCGCGTAAAACTGCCCGGTGTACCACACCACAGCCTGTCCGGCGACTGCACCTAGCAGCGCGATCAGCACCCATTTGGCGTTCTTCCACTGCCCGAACGCCTCGGTCAGCGGGGCTTTTGATGTGGTCCCTTCGTCCTTCATCTTCTGAAACACCGGGCTTTCGCTCAGTTGCATCCGGATCCACATCGAGACTGCCAGCAGCACGATCGAGATCAGGAACGGCACACGCCAGCCCCAATCCTTGAAGGCATCTTCACCCAGCCAGGTCCGCGTCCCGATCACCACCAGCAGCGCCGCGAACAGCCCCAGCGTGGCGGTGGTCTGGATGAAACTGGTATAGAGACCGCGTTTGTTGTTCGGCGCGTGCTCGGCCACATAGGTCGCCGCGCCGCCGTATTCGCCGCCCAACGCCAGTCCCTGAATCAGCCGCATCACCAGCAGCATGATCGGCGCTGCCACTCCGATGCTGGCATAGTTGGGCAACAGTCCAACCACAAAGGTCGACAGCCCCATCAGCCCCATGGTGACCAGAAAGGTATTCTTGCGCCCGACCATATCGCCGATCCGGCCAAAGAAAATCGCTCCGAACGGCCGCACCGCAAAGCCTGCGGCAAAAGCGGCGAGCGCAAAAATGAACCCTGTCGTCTCGTTCACGCCCGAAAAGAACTGCGCCGAAATGATCGTGGCGAGCAGCCCATAGAGGTAGAAATCGTACCATTCGAACACCGTGCCGAGCGAGCTGGCGATAATCACCATACGCTCGCTTTGCGTGGCTGCATGGTGCTTTGGCAGCGCTTGGTTCGCGTCGGTCATAGTTCCCCCCGGTCGGCTTGCAGCAAGTTGTGGCTTGCGCTTTAACCGGTGGCAAGGGCAAGGCTGTCCAGAGGAGTTTGATCAATGGGTGAGGCTGTCTATCCGGTTCCGGCAGACTGGGCGCAAAATGCGCTGATCGACGAGGCGGGCTATCAGGCGATGTATGCCCGCTCGATTGCCGACCCCGAAGGCTTCTGGCGCGAAGCGGCGAAGCGGCTCGATTGGATCAAACCGTTCACCACGGTGAAAAACACCAGCTTTGATGAGGCGGATTTCGGGATCGAGTGGTTCGCCGATGGCACGCTGAACCTCTGCGCCAACGCGCTCGACCGGCATCTGGAAACGCGCGGCGATCAGGTCGCGATCCTGTGGGAGCCGGACAATCCAGCCGATCCGTCGCGCGCGATTACCTACCGTGAATTGCACGTCGACGTCTGCCGCTTTGCCAATTTGCTCAAGGCGCGCGGCGTGGCGAAGGGCGACCGCGTGACCATTTATTTGCCGATGGTGCCCGAAGCTGCCGTCGCGATGCTGGCCTGCGCCCGCATCGGGGCGATCCACTCGATCGTCTTCGCCGGGTTCAGTCCGGAGGCGCTGGCCGGGCGGATTATCGATTGCGACAGCAGCCTGGTGATCACCGCCGATGAAGGACTGCGCGGGGGCAAGCCGATCCCGCTGAAGGCCAATGTCGATGCCGCGCTGGCCCAATGCCCCGGGGTCGAAAGTGTGATCGTGCTTAAGCGCACCGGCGCCAACGTACCGAAAGTGGCCGGACGCGATATCGATTGGCACGAAGGCGTTGCGGGCCAATCGGCAGACTGCCCCTTTGCTGAAATGGGCGCGGAGGATCCGCTGTTCATCCTTTACACCAGTGGTTCCACAGGCAAGCCCAAGGGCGTGCTTCACACCACCGGCGGCTATTGCGTCTGGGCGGCGATCACCCACGAATACGTGTTCGATTACCGTCCGGGGCAGATCTATTGGTGCGCCGCCGACGTCGGCTGGGTCACCGGACACAGCTATGTGGTCTACGGCCCGCTGATGAACGGCGCGACCACGGTGATGTTTGAGGGTGTCCCCAACTGGCCTGATCCCAGCCGGTTCTGGCAAGTAGTCGACAAGTTTCAAGTCGAGATTTTCTATGGTGCCCCGACCTCCCTGCGCGCGCTGATGCGTGAGGGCGATG